>NZ_JACJDT010000054.1:0-31953 GCF_014163675.1 Pseudoalteromonas sp. SR44-5 | reverse complement strand
TAGCTATCAGCAAACGCGACTATGTATTGGCAATCCCTTTTACCATGCTTAGGGTATTTTTTAGGGATTAAACTTGTAACAGGCATGCCTCTTCCCAAACTAAAGCCTAACGAGCCTCGATACATTTCAACTTCTTCAAATGGTATAACTAGTTCTGGGTTGCCACCAAACGCAGGGAAATTTACATTGCCGGTTTTTCGATCAAACACGACTAATTTACCTCGAGGGATCCTCGCTTTACGGTGATAAACAAAAGCAATAATTAATAACAAGACTTGCCCTAGGATAAACAAAGGGTGTAAAAAATGTGCACCTAAAAACTGCTCCATACTGGCAGCTTTAAATAAAGTCGTAATTTGCATAAAAATTGAAACACCAAAAAAAACTAATGCCGTAAAAACGGTAGCAGTTTGGAAGATATCCCTCATACTTGATATTAATAATACGCCGTAATAACGACCATCAGTTGAATATATATCGTTTACTCCTAACAAGTTGTCATAATTGACTTCCACTTTTCGGTAGTGCTTTCCCATGTCAGTTGGTTTTTTAGGGGGGCGTAATTCAGATACTTGCTCGGTGTTTATCATATTGTTACTCAAGTCCTAATTCTTCTTTTAGCGCATAATTCCATAGTGATAAATTCACTTCGGTTGTGAGCCATTTATTTGGTATTTCAAGCTCGCCGTACTCATCGCGTTTTGATACTGGTAATATAAACTTATTATCTTCAAAGGCTGTGCTCACTGACGCACCTTTACCTTTCGGATACGTTTTAACACGTAGTCTAAACGTGATTCTGGTTGTGTTGAGCGCTTTAAATATGGCGGCGCAGTTATACTGATTTACATCGAGCCGTACACCTTGCCCACTTGATAAATCAGTCACTAACACATTATCCCAAAATGTTTGTCGCCAATTTTGACCTTGCCCAACGCTATCACCTAAAACGAGATTTTGGTATTCATCATTCTTTTTATCTCTTTGTTTAACGTCAAGCTCAACATCAATGAAATTAAACGCCGTGTTTGTTGGGCAGGTTAAAATTAAATATGCTTCTGTGGGATCTTCATAGGTAGTAATAGCACCTCGCTCAGTTGCAATAGTATGTATATCTTGCTCTTTTTCTACATTATCACTGTGTACTTGTGGCGCTATGGTTAATTGCGCAAAATCTTGTAGGGCATAATCAGGGCGTGTTTTCCAACTACTACTGTTATCATCGCCATAGGCATCTGTGCCCCACGGGCTGATTTTCATCCAGGCTTCTATTTCATCATCAACAAATAAATAGTAAATAACAGCACCAACCAACACAATAATCAGGCCAATCCAGCCTAATCGTGAGCCCACTTTAATACCTAAAAGGAGACCTCTTAGTGCAATGGCGTCACCCACCGTCATCAAAGTAAAACCGACCCCAATGGTTAATAAACCAAACGCGGCGTCATTATCGCCTCGTTTAATGGCATCGTAGCCATCTATAAAGCTCGTAGCACCACTGTAAATTGACGCAACAATATTCGCGGCATACATAGATACTGAGTACCAATAAACACGTCGAACCCCTTGCGGTACACTTAAATCACCGCTTATTAAGGCTGTCATTTGCTCACCTGTTGGCATACCGTATTTCATTACATAGGATTCACGAACAAGGGTCAGTACCACAGCGGTAAAATCGAGTGCGCCACCAGCAAACACTTTTACGCTTTTAGCCGTTAACTCGAACTGCTCAATACTTCGGGTTAAATTTAATACCTCAAATAAGCCAACTGCACCCAAAATACCAATATTTGCGCGACTTAACCTATTTACACTTGTATTGGATAAAAACCTTTGATTCGCTAAATGCTCAGTCGCCGTTGCAAGTTCAGCTAGCTTTTGGTTTAAACGTTGGTTTGTGCGTACATCATCCGCTAACTTTAATTGATTGTTTTCCAATTGCGCAATTTCATCTTTTAGTGATGTAACATTTAGTTGCTTTGCATCGACCGTTTCTTTTAATGCGATAACATCAAGCTTTAGTTGTGATGCCCCTTCCCCCGCTAAGACACCTTGGGCTTTATCTGCTATGTCCAGTAGGTGGGTTAGTTTGTTTCGCAAATGCATAACATCATCTACCGTGGCATTGATTGGCCCGCGTGCGGTGGTAATGTTTGTACGACTACGATTTTGCGCACGCACTAGATCCCTAATTTCTTTACTTAATTCTTGCGCAATCTCAGCCCTTGCTCTTGCATTTAGGGGAATAAACCCTTTTGAAAACTTACCGTTATGGTAATCTTGGGCAGTCATTTCAAGTACGGTAAATTGACCATTCTCTAATTGATTTATTATTCGTAGCGCTGCCATTAAACCTTTATTTTTACTTAACTTAGCACTGCCTGTTTGCGCTAACTCTAATTCAATATGAGCCAATTTATTATTTATATTGCGTAATGATTTTTGTGCTTTATTTAATTTGCTATCAACCGCGCCAAGTTCAGCTTTTAATTTGTCAATTTCAGGTTTAGCTAAAGCATGTTGTCTTCTATATTCTGCATCTGTTTTATTTAGCCCTTTAACTTTATTAGCTAATACTTGCTCTGCTTGGCTCAGTTTTGCTTTTAATTTCTGCTTTTGCGCTGTTTGTAATTCAGCTTGTTTTTTTAACTGCTCTTGTTGCGCTATACCCGCTGACTTTTCGCTTTGGACTTGTTTATTAAATGCAGCAGCTGTTTGTGCTTGCCCTTGGTTGGCGCTTGCGATGAGTGATAAATCTAAATACCCTGTCGCCATCCCCATAAGTGCTTGTGCTAGTCGCCTACCGATTTGTTCAACTGCTTCCTTGTCACCTTCGTTAAAGGAGTTATCTTCTGCAACCATTTGGATGCGTTCAATACTAAATTTGGGATTGAATTTATCACTGTGATCTTGTGGGTCTAGTTCTATACCGGCGGGCTTAGTTGCCGTTGCAGGTTTTTTCGGCTTACCAAAAAATAATTCAGAAATAGGATGCGCTGGCTCTGATGGGTGTTCACCTACAAGTTTTAACATAATAGAGGAGGTGGTTGTAGATGTTGTTAAGTTATCCCAATCCCCTTTATCGAGTATGATTGTTGGAAACTGACTCGCTGGGTGAATTTTTAATACTAAAGCAATATCTTTTATTACATCAAAGCCCGACGCATAATGTGCGTTGTAATGATATGCAAAATCCTCCATACAATGCACAAACTTAACAGTGTTAATATCTTGTTCTAAAATTTCGATAAGCACTAGCTGCTGACTTTTTATCTCATCCGCTAGGGCTAATAAACGATCATATTTTAAAAACGTTTTTAAGTTTGTTTCATTTAAGCAGCTAGAACGCCAATTTTTTATTTTATTTGCAAATTTGAGTTGCTCAGCTTGAAGTCTCTGCGCGTCTTTATCACCTTTGATGGTAATATCACCGTCTAAAATGGCATCATTCATTTGATAAAAACGGTTTATCATCTTTTCAGCAAGTTCAAAGTTTGCTTTTTTAATGGGATCTTTAATAACTTCTTGGCCATCGGGGCCAAGCTCTACACCTTTTACCTCATAAAGTGTACTGGCAATTTCAACTTGTAATTTTAAAATTGCATCAACGTAATTTCTAACAACAGACAGTCCATTATTTAAAATAACTTTAGCGAATTTATCTGCTGCGATATGTGGGATTTTGCGGTGAATTTTCGCACCATTTTTAATAATACCCGTCTGTGTGAACCCATTTTCAAAGTCAGATAAGTTATCTAGTCTCTGCATTCTTTTATTGCGAGCAGTGGTTGAAACACCTCTGTTTGGGCAATCTCTTTCTTCACTGCTTAATGGGTCACCATAATTTAGCCTTGGGTCTGATGGATTCATTCCTCCTAACTTTAAGATTTGTGACCACGACCATTGCACTTCTGAGAATGCCATTTCAACAGAACACTGTGCACCTTTAATCTTATTGGGGACAATGATAGAGCTAAGCGCTTGCCCTGTTGCGTCTCGCCTTCCTTGTTTTGCGTACGCTTTATTTTTATTTTTTTTCCATGGTAAAAAACCTTTCTGGTAAGCTAAATTAACATCTCTAAATTTAACCACACCACATTCTTCTACAATAACCTGAAGTTCACGCCATAGATAACCATCTACATAAACATATACATACCCAGCAGATAAGTTAGAAATATAATCATCGCTTTCATCTTTTGTATCGTAAATCATTGGGTAGGTACAAACTAATTCTATATCAGCAACATTCGATCCTGTTTGCTGTGCTCTTGCTTGATAAAGAGGGATTTTATAGACTTTGTCTGTTTCGTTCGGATTTTTGTCATCGCGAATAATAAGTGATAAATTCTCTTCATCCGAACCAATCCCTTCAAATACAAGCTCTCGATGCGCGGCTTTAGTTAAAACTTGATCTGGGCTACAAACATCACTCATACGATTGACACTCCATCTTCATCTAACTTTTCAGATCCTGATATTTTAATAACTATTTGTTTGTCACCTTGTCTATCTGCCAAACTATCCCTCACTTGCACGCTCAACCCTCTTGGTGCGGGGCCGCCTGATTGCATAAGTGGCGCAGGTGGGGTGTTTTTAGAATTGGAGATCATCGGGTCACCTTGGCGTACAGCGGGTTTACCTTCAATTAATACATTAAACGAGCCCATGATAAATTCAGCTTCACCGTCGTTTTTCTTACTCGCGACGCCTTTTTTATCACCAGGGGAGTCACCTGAGCTTTGTGAAAAAGTGCTATTTATATTAGCGGCGCCATTGCCATTGACTTTTACTGAGCTGGCAACATCTGTAACGTCACTTGATTGCGCTTTATTTGCGTATGGAATTGGTACAACGCTAGTCCCAATTGTGGTTAAGCAGACATCCACCGTCATAAGTTTACCGCCACTATCTTGATGTACAGCGGTGCGACCATTTATCAGCACATTTTGCCCCGATACAGCTTGTACTTGTGGTGCTTGTGAAGCTGTATCTTTAATAAGCTGCTCTTGGTTACCGGCTTGCCAACCTAAATGCGTTGATACTAAATCTAAGAATGCTTGCGCGTTACTAACGGGTTTATTTACATCCATATTAGTTTGCGGTTCATTCCATGGCAGCCTAGGTTCGTTTTTTTGGCTATCCCATTGTGGCGGTGGAATAATATAATCAGGTATAAAAATATTTACCATTTCACCGAGGGTTTTCTCGCGGTATTTTGGCCTGGCAATCTCAGCTAAAAAGGCGGCGTCACCACTGGCTTTATCTTCAAAAATAGCGATACCGTTAGCTTTACCTAGCGCACCATTACTGCGGGCGCTATTGTTAAGCCCTAGCAATGTTGAGTTGTTATGTCGCCATGTTACTGAGCCACCGGTGCGCACATCAGCGCTCAGCGCATCAATATCATATTGTACGCTGCCTGTTTGTTTGCCTGCTGCGGCGTTAATATAAGGCATTATTTTTCACTCCTTGAAATTTTGACTAGCTGCTCATTAGGTGCATTAAAAATAGCAAATACCTGCTCAAGTGAGCGCGTAAGCGGGTTGCATAAATAGCTTTGTGCTAGTGTAAGTGCCGCTAATGAGTTTGCATTACCTTGATGGCCTATCGTCGTTGCTAACTCTGCACACTCAATGAGCGGCTGGCTTTTTTTGTACAATTTTTGTGTGTAAGCAAACCATTTTTTTTGCCAAGTAAGTGATTGTTCGCCCACAAATAAATAACGGTCTTGGCTGGTGCAATTGGCCTGTGCTAATTGAGCCGTCATTTGGCCGTCATATAATTGCGCGGTAAGCTTGCCTTGCGGGTGTATTAACAGTGCATATCCACCTTCGCCATATATAACGCCCGGTGGGCCGTTTAATACTTGCACGGTGCAGCGTTTAGCTTGTTCACTCACATATTGATAGCTATTACATGAATCCACAGCGATTACTAAGGTGTCGTTGTTTATGGTGGTTAAGTCACATGTTGGCATCTGTGAATAGGCGGGTATTTGTTCTGCAATACACTCTTGGAGTAGCTCAGCGAGTGTTTCATCGCTTATCAGTGGCTGTTCAATTTCATCAACGGGCAGTAAAAATACAATTTGGCTAATGCGGTTTGTTTGCCTTAACGTGGCTATATCAACTTGCTCAAGTAGGTGCGAGAGCATTAATAAACAGCGCGTGACTCTATCGAGTTGCGCAAGTTCGTCTATTTCAACAAAAATATACGGCGCATCTAAACTAATATCACATCGAATTAATGCCTTACTTGGTTTAGAAAAAAGCATTTTATTAGCCACTGCAGTATACAAGCTGCTTGATGTACAGCCGGCAGCATTAATATGATAAAGACTGTCAAAAGTAAGTTGTTTCATATTAATTTTCTTTACCGCTATTTTGTTCTGAGGCAACGAGTATTTGACTATTTGCGCCTACTTTTTCAAGACTAATATGACCGCGCCAAAGCAGAGAAAAACACTGGGCGTCGGAATCAATTACTAAGGTGTCGCAGCGCATGGTTAGCCGCTCGCGGGCTAGTGTATTTACCACTTCCACAATAGGTTTTTGGTACGGCAGTTCTATACGTTGTTGTTGTCCGTATTGTTGTAATGGATAAAGCCCTGTTAACTGAAACGCCCAGCCTTTGCCAAACTCGGCTGCAACTTGCTGATCAATGGGCGCTGTGTTGTATAAATCTTTTGGCTGTGTTGTTTTAAACGGGTACTCTCCCGCCATAAGTGCTGTTTCGTCTATTTCTGGTAAGCGTTCAACTCGTGGCGACCAATGGCTTGGTATGGCCGAAAAGCTTGCGACCGGTGTGCTGTGGCTAGGTTTTCTAAGTAATGAGTTAGCGTATTCAACACTGGGTAACTGCTGGCCAACCGCGTGCTTATTTTTAAGTTTAAAACCACGGCCGATTGGGTTTTCTAAGAACGTGTTGCTCTCGTTATTTAGCTCTTTGCCACCAAAAGCCTGCATATAATTGAGTGCCACTGGGGTAATAATATCTGGATCTGTAGCTACTGGTCCAAGCAACGAACGTCGCCAATAACGCGCTCCGGTTACACGTAAACGCTTTTTAAACAAAGGTTGCGAAGGCGAATCAAGACCCAGCTCAACCTCAATAACGCGCGCGTCTTTTCCTTTTGGCGGATAAGCAGTGCAATTACCATATACTTCAAAGCCATACTTAAAAGCCACCTGCTCGTTTACTTCACAAATCGGTGAGCTGTTAGGATCGCCTTGGTAATCATCAGCAATAACAATCTCAGGACCGGGTTCAATGGCTGTAACGTTGCCTTGCTCATCAAACTCAAAGCTTTGTTTTACCACCACCACTTGACCTTCAGTACTGTCTTCTAACCAGCCGCTAAACGTACTGGCTTGCCAAGGAGAAAGATTATGAAGCATGAACGTTCTCCACTTTTTCACTTAACAGTAATTGCCACTGCGATGCACTTTGCTGGACATGAAATAAACCACATGCACTTGTTAAATCAAAATGTGGGGCAATAACACGTTGTACTAAAGAGCCTGCTAATTTAGCGAGTTTTTGTGCGCTATTGGCTTTGGTAAAACTAATGCCCATTAAAAGTTGCTCACCTGCTTGCATTGCAAACGCTTGCCTTACGTGCTCGGCATCATCAAGGTTAATGCCGCTTTGCGGTTTTACTGCATTGTTATCACTGACGACTGACATTTTTTCAGCTTTGGCAAGCGGCCTATCTGTTAATGTGAGCCACGCTGCATAAGCACTTGGTTGTGTTACTGCGATGGTCATTAAATCCATCACTAATGGCAGCGCTTGTTTATAAACAAAATGACTTAATACAAACGAGCAATGCTCTGGGTTTGCTTTGCAAAATAATGCACAGGGTTCGTACCAACGCGTGTCATTAAGTAAACCCGCTAAAGCGAGTAATTGTGCTTTTTGCTGTTCATCTGCGGTTTTTGCAAACACTTTAAATAGCTTATCGCTTACATCGTCATGCCCAGCACAATAACTATTTACTAACGCAGCAAAGGCAATCTCAAAATCTTTGTGTAATACCGCTGCGAGTAATTCACTGGTTGTAAGAGGTTGTGAAAATAATAAGGTTTTAACCACGTTTTGGGGTTTTTCTTTACCCTCAAGTACACTGGTGCGTAGCGCTTTTAAATCGTTAAGCTGCCAATGCTTTAAATTATGTTGAAGTAATTCACACTGCGCTAATTGCTCACTGCCTCTTAAGCTATGAAAGTAGGCAGTAAAGTCATCAATAGCAGTAATGAATAAATCAGCCGCTATTAAACGATATACTTCACTATGTTCGCTATTTTGCTGCGCAAGTTCACACAAAGCCTGCCATGTTAACTCGCTTACTTGGGTTAAGTTTTGCGCTGAAAAATAATCCGTTGGCGCTTCGCCTGCCAACTCACTTAGGGTATATAAATGATTGAGCATTTGCGTGTCGATCACGCTAAAACGTGCCAACGAAAACGCCCCTTGCTGCAACAGCTTTTGCCGGTGCTTTAACAAGGTGGTGAGGCGCTGATTATGAAGTTTTACTTTATATACAGGTGCGAACATAGTGCTAATTAAGCCTAATTGGCCAGCCAGCCAAGGTAAGGTCTTGCTCGCTGTTTGCTGTAATATCTTGCCCTTCAAGCACGATAGTGCCGTCTGCATATACCTCAACACTACCCTTGGCCGTTTGTAGGCTAACACTTTGCTGGGCTTCAATAACGATATGCCCTTGCGAATTATTAATTTGCGCGGCAGGTGCTTGATCCGCTTGCGCTAAGAGCGCCGTTACAATAAAGCCTTGTGCGCTATGTACAAGTAATACATTAGCCCCTACTTCTGCGATGCTGACATGTGCGCCTTGCGCAATAACTTGATGTTCAACATTATTAATTAATACCGCTTTTACACGGCCAAAACTGTCGACACGACTCACACACGCTAAATGTTGATCGTGATTGAATATACTTTGGATCTGAGCGCTCATAATAAACTCCTTTTCAACTAGTTATTACTAATTGCACTGCCTTTCACGGCGATATTACTGGCCGATAAAGTAATACTTGTCGCATCAATGGTTAAGTTACCACCGGCATCAATTTCAATACTCGCACCGCCTTGACTCAATTGCAGTGATCCTTGACCATCCGCTTTAATGGTAATATTTGCGCCACTACTAATTTCTATATCGCCATTGGGGGCTTGCAGTTCTAAATTGCCGTCAACCGAATATGCGCTAACATCTTGTTCACCTTGTAATTTAAGCTCTTGATCCGCTTTAAGCTCTAAGCTGCCATCGGTTGCTTCAATACGTGTGTTTGAGGTGGCTTTGAGGGTTAAATCTGCCGCCGATGTTACTGTGATATCCCCTTCGCGGGTTTGCATTTGCAAGTTATTCTCTACCCGCGTAGTAAAGTCATTGGCAACCGTAAAGGTGGCGTCGTTTTCAGCAACAAATTGCAGATTTTCTTTCGCTGATATTTTTACATCGCCATCTACAGACTTAAGCGTTGCTTGATGTGCGCCATTGGTGGCATCGAGTAATAGTTGGTTTTTATTATTTTTATTAGCAAGGCTAATTTTTTCTTCGCCTTTTTTATCATCCATTATTAAACTGTGGCCAGCTTTAGTAACGAGCTTATTCTCGGTCGGATTTTGGCTGGTAACTGGGTTAGGTGCATTTTGGTTGTATAACGCACCTAAAATAATGGGTCTGTCTAAATCGCCATTTTCGCCACAAACTAATACCTCAGTACCTTGTGTAAGCGGAAAGTGCATGCCATGACCACTGCCACCATAAGGTTGCATTAAGCGTGTTGGGCGGCTTTGTTGGCCTTCACCATCTTGATTAAATGGCAGTTTTACTACGTAATTACCATCATCATCAATTTCTTGCTCTACTAGTGCGTTAAAAGTTGCAAATACACGTCTTTCTGGAAGTAACTGTGCTTTAAACTGTTGATCCGATGGGACCAAGTACGCCTGATTTTTATAAGTTAAGCCTTTTACGTTAGCGCCATATTCCACACCTGCTTGCTGGCTACCCTTATGATCAACACGCACAACCAAATATTGGCCATTATGATCTGGATGATCATAAATAGTTAAAATCATTCCTGGTCTAAGCGCCCTGCAATCACTGTCGATAATCAATTGCTCTCGTTGACAATCAAACGCTTGCTGACGCGTTTTAGCAAGCGTATTGCCCTCGCCAGAAGTTGCATAGTTATTACCATAATGACTGTCTTCACCAAATCCTGGTTGCGAAGCGCTATTTTGCGCCGATACCTGTAAATTACCTGGTGCGCGGTAGTTATAATCGTTTAACGCAATACTTTGCGGCTGAAGTTGGGCTTGGCGACTAATTGCGAAGATTGTTTCGCTAGTACGTACTTGCCCAGATGGTGGCACATAACTTAAGTTTACTTCATCAAACAGAGCCGCAATATCTTTGCTGCTATTGCATACTTTAAAAGTGCAATCCGCGTCAGTTTGCTCAACAAAACTATAAACAAAGCCATGTTTACGCATTAAACGCGTAACAAATTCATAATCAGTTTCGTTATATTGCACTGTCATATCGAGGCTAGGGCCGCTGGCTTGCATGCTAAATTTTTGCATTGGGAAGCCCGCTTTATTAAACACACTTTTAATAATGGCAGCGGGATCCATCGC
This sequence comes from Pseudoalteromonas sp. SR44-5, assembly GCF_014163675.1. Taxonomy (NCBI): domain Bacteria; kingdom Pseudomonadati; phylum Pseudomonadota; class Gammaproteobacteria; order Alteromonadales; family Pseudoalteromonadaceae; genus Pseudoalteromonas; species Pseudoalteromonas sp. SR44-5. Next base: position 21,279 of record NZ_JACJDT010000054.1, on the reverse strand, counting down.
TGTAAAAACACGATTGGAATGTTGATGCTTAAGTAAAGTTAAATAAGAACTCAACACTAACGTGTAATGATAACCTTGGTGACTTTTACCATGGGCTACAAAACGACTTAGTAAACCTGAGATAGTCCGATCTGTCATAGACCACACCAAACTCAAACTGGCATCTTTACCTAGCAACGTTTGCGCAGTTAAATGTTCCTGACTCAATACTTGAATATTAAATTCATAGTCTTCACATAAGCTATCATTAATTGATGTGAAGTCAGTTACCTGCACCATGCCATCAGGTAAGCCTTGTATACTTACGCTAAAATGACTGGTATTCGCTTTATGTTCACTAAAGATGTCCATGAGTCCCATTTTCAATCCTTTTTTATCTATTAAATTAGGCGTTATCGGCAAATATTGCGGTGATTTCGTCTTGCTCATCAACCGTTAACGTTAAAATATCTGGCATATCTTCTTGCGCCATATATTCCAAAATAGATTTAGCAATTCCCGGTAAAATTTGTCTTTCAATGACTGCATTTACCATCCGAGCACCGCTGTCTGAAAGCTGGCATTGCTGAGTTAACTTACTCAATACACTTGCATCAACACGCAGTTGCATTTTATGATTTGTAGCAAGACGCTTAGCAATCGCTTCTAGTTTTAAACTAACAATTGCTTGCAGTGCATCTTGATCAAGCGCTAAATAAGGCACTACTTGCATGCGTGCAAGTAAAGCTGGTGCGAAGAATTGTAGTAACTGTGGCTTAATTAATTCACTTAACGCACCAATTGACGGCACTTGCCATGGGCTACCATCTTCATTAATCGGTGCATCCGTTGGATTGAGTGCGTCATTAATGGCTTGCTGCTGCTCAGTCGGTTGTTCTACATCATCGTCTTGCTCTGGACTCAAATCGATCACTGTTGGTGGTGTGCATGCATCAATTAGCTCTGCTGAACCTAAGTTAGACGTCATGATGATCACGGTGTTTTTGAAGTCAATTTCACGGCCTTCACCATCACGCATATTGCCGCGTTCAAATACTTGATAAAACATGTTAAGCACATCTTTATGCGCTTTTTCTACTTCATCAAGCAAAATTACTGAGTATGGGCGCTGTCTTACCGCTTCAGTTAATACACCGCCTTCACCGTAACCTACATAACCAGGAGGTGAACCTTTAAGCTGCGATACTGTATGCGACTCTTGATATTCACTCATATTGATAGTGGTTAAGAACTTCTCGCCACCAAACAATTGCTTAGCTAAACAGCGGGCTGTTTCAGTTTTACCAACACCGGAGGGTCCGGCAAGTAAAAAGACCCCTAACGGTCCTTGTTCATTACTGATCCCCGCTTTGCTGACACGTAATGCTTGCGCAATTTTTGCCATACCCGCTTGCTGCCCGATCACTTCTTGACCAATTGCCGTTTCTAAATTAATGAGGTTACTGATCTGATCTTTAACCATGGCACCAACAGGTACACCGGTCCACTGAGAAATTATTTGTGCCACTGCATCAGCATCTACTTCGCTAAATAAGCCATTATCTTGACTGTTTTGCTCTTTTAAAGTTTGGCGCAAGCTAAGTAGTGCAGCACTGTCTTGTTCGCTTGCATTGGTTGCTTGTTTAAACTCGTTGATCTGGCTTAAAGTGGCAATTTGTGACTCACGAGCACTGGTTAATGCAGCAAGTTTATCTTGTGCAGTATTTAACTCTTGCTGTAAGTACAATAACTTATCCATATCGACAGCTAAACCTTGCTCGCTTTCACTGGCAATACTGGCAATCCGAGTTTGTAAATAATTTATATGCTCTCGCTCAGATTCAATTGCCGCAGGATCAGTTGCAAACGACATTCTGACGCGAGCTGCTGCTGTATCAAGTACGTCAATTGCTTTATCTGGCAATTGGCGGCCTGTTATATAACGAGCTGACAATACAACAGCCGCTTCAATGGCATCATCGGTAATTTGGATATTATGATGTTGCTGATATTTATCTTTTAAACCCGCTAGCATAAGTTGCGCAGCTTGCTCCGTTGGCTCATCGACTTTGATCAGTTGAAAACGACGCTCTAATGCGGCATCACGCTCAAAGTACTTTTTATACTCACTCCAGGTGGTTGCTGCCACTGTGCGTAATTCACCTCTGGCAAGAGCGGGTTTTAATAAATTAGCCGCATCGCTCATACCGGCATCGCCACCCGCACCAATTAAGGTGTGTGCTTCATCAATAAACATAATGATCGGCGTGGTTGAGTTTTTAACTTCGTCAATTACTGTTTTTAAACGGCGCTCAAACTCGCCTTTAACACCTGCGCCAGCTTGTAATAAGCCCATGTCTAAGACTAATAAACGCACACCTTTTAATTCATCAGGTACTTGACCATCAATAATACGCTGTGCAAAACCTTCTACTACGGCGGTTTTACCGACTCCCGGATCACCCACTAAAATCGGGTTGTTTTTACGACGACGACATAACACATCCACCATCATGCGTATCTCGTCGTTTCGCCCGAGTACAGGATCAATTTTTCCTTGCTTAGCTTTTTCGGTTAAATCTTCACAATATTCATCAAGCGCGCCGCCACCTTCACTTTGGCCATTATTTTGCGTTTGCTGAGCTGTTTTTGCCTGTGGGTTTAAACGCTCGCTTGAGTTTTGACAAATTTTATCGAGGTTTTCGGCTAAAAAGCGTGAGTCAATTTTATCTAGCAACGCTGGTAATTGAAGCACAGGGCTATAAGGTAATAGCTCCGTGAGTGCATCAAGCAATGCAGCACCGTTGATCCAATCACTTTTATGCTGCACATTAGCGCTCAACCATGCGCGTTCTAACCATTCATATAAACGACGAGAAAACACCGGCTTACTTTGGTTACCCGCAGGTTGGCGATTTAAAAAGTCAAGCAACTCATGCCATACCGCATCTTGATTAATATTAAAAAAGTGAAATATTTGTTCTAAATCGCCACTACTGCCCTCTTCCATCAACTTAATTAGTAAGTGTTCAGGCAGCACTTCAAAATGACTACGACTGCTAGCAAACCCTGCAGCAGACTCAAGCGCGGTCGCGGTATGGCCATTTAGCTTGTCGATAAGTTGTTTAATGCCTTTTGCATCCATTGTTTTGTCCTTAAATCTGGTTTCTTACTAATGTTGATATTGAAGATGGGTATAGCTGTGTACGGTTGTGTTTGCCGCAGCACTACCTAAATAACTGTTGTGTCCAAGTATTAACGGTGACACACCGATTGCCTGTTGCTCTACAGCTTCGTTAGCCACTTTGATTTGGCATAACCACTGCACATTATTTGGTAAGTGAGTGCTTAATAACGCCGCCATTTTTTTACCTTGCTCATGCAAAGGGTTCAAACTAATGGCAGTTTCACTGTCTACAGGGCCGATGGCAATTGTTAAAATACTGCCACTTACTAATACTTTGCTACCTAATACCGCAGAACCACCAAGTACCATTTGGGCATCATCACCAAATGTACTTGGGGCATCAATTGTTTGCCAATTAGCGCGGGTATCGTCAACGTGCAGCTCTTTCACTGCAAGTGTATGTTTAAGTAGTTGAGTTAAGCCTGCTGCACTGGTTTGTTTTAAGCTAGCAATGCCGCATTGTACTTTTTGATCTGTTTTTGTAGATAAAATGGCTTCTATTAAATGATCAAATTGATCTGCACCACGTCCTGCAACATTGATTTGTGACTTTTTCCACGCCTGAAAAAGTTGGCAATATAAAATATGATTAAACATATCTAAAAATTGCCGAACCCTGTCACCACTTTCGTCATCACTTGCTGCTTGCTCTAACAGGTAATGTGGCATCGGCGCATCAACACCATACAAACCCAAGAATGACGTTGATAAACTGAGTCGCCCGCGTCCTTGGTTATCTAAGCTACACGCACGTACATCGGTTGCTGGAAAGCCAAGCTCTTTATAGGGCTTAAACATCACCCGCTCACTAATGCCTTTGTCAAGTTCGTGAGGCGTTGCCCAATGCTTTTCAATTAAGCTCATCGCTTTAAATAAATTAAACTGCCAAGGCTTAGCAATTAATTGCTCAATCGGTTTGGGCAATTTAGCCCAAACGGGATGCTTTATGGCTGGTTCATGCACACTCATAATTGATAACTCTTGCCCGGCTCAATATCCCAACACCAGGTTTTATAGCTAGGAATAGCATTAACGCGAGTCTGCACACTTTCATTAATTGGTGCGTACATTAAAAAGAATTGGTGCAACATATTACAAAAATGATAAAGATCGGCATCGCACACAAACTTACTTTCATCGATATCAATTAATACATCTACGCCTTTAATAAAAATTCCACGCTTTATTTGGCTGATCGGAGTAGCCGTTATTTTTTGAATGCTCTCAATACGCAAGCGATTCTCAGCTTTTTGCGACCAATCAAATAGCACTAATAAACGTTTAAGCTCGGTTACTTGAGTTATTTGGGAAAACTTAACATTAAGTAAGCTGATCAGCTGCCAATGTTTTGGTTGATCTGGGCACGGTAAATAATTAGTAGGCCTAATAACATTCTCAACCTCGGCAATACTTGGCATATCGCGCCCGCCAATATTTAAATCACCTTCTTGCAGTAGTTGCCGAGGCCAGCCTGCATTAAAAGCAGTTAAATCAACAGATAGTGTTTCTTTTTCATCATTTAGATTGAAAGGCAACTGTAAGTAATGAGTTGGCGCAGCTGCACCTACATCTTTAGTTAATACGGTAAATAGCTTTTTCTCATCTTCAAATACACTTTGATAACGAGGTGTATAATCATAGGTTTTACCACTGAGCGAGTTGCGCCCCATTACCGAATCGACGGTGTAACTGAAAATATGATCGGTACGATTTTGATCTGCTGTGATCATATAGTCGGTACGATTGGGTTCGATTCTGATTGGCTCTGCCGCTTGGGAAAATAAATTAATTGCAGGCACGCAGTTTATAAGTAGGTTTTCACGGGATAATTGGTGTCCGGGTGGTAATTTACTTGAGCCACGAAAAACTATTTCAAAGCGGTCTATATGATCTGCAAACTCAACGTCTTGCAAACCTGTAAAAGTTAAAAAGTAAAAACGATCTTTGGCATTAAAGTAATCTAATAATAATGCATAGCCTGGATGGCTTTGCTCAGCACTCGGTAAAAGAGCCCCATCAATATTTAAATAACTGGCACTGCAACCTTTTACTTTAAGCTTTTTATTATGCTCAAAATGCGCAGGGCCAAAATCAAGTTCAGCATGTTTCTCTGCCGTTTGCAGCAGCTTAAATAAAGAGCTACATAACGGGGTATCGCCGCGTAAATAAAACTGCAAGTTTGATAAGTCATAATTTTTACGCTCACCTTGGCATACAAAACGTAAACCAATGCGCAGCTCTGCACCTAAATGTGATTCTTGGTAGCGCACATGCTCAACATCGAATGGTGCTACTGTTAGATTATGCGTGGTGGTAAAAGTAATATTTTTATGATCAACAACAGCGGTATCTGCTTTTAATGTGAGACCCTTTTCAATCATGTGAGTCTTTTGCATTGCCAGCTTAGGGCTAAATTTCACTACCGTACTCGAAGGGTAATAACTAAGCAGAATAGGACATAATTGACGCAGCACTTGCTCTGACACTTCTGGTACTGATTCATCCAAGCGTTTTTGTGTGTGCGCAGTTAAATACGCCATACCTTCGAGTAAACGCTCGATATGCGGGTCGCGATCTTTTAAGGCATCAATATTTAACATGCCCGCATGCTCAGGATAATGTTGTGCAAACTGTTTACCGGCCTGCGTTAATAAACGCATTTGAGCATCAAAATATTGCTGCATTAAAATATCCTTTTCATTGAAATATTAATCACCATTTTTAGCGTGCTGCATTACATCAGCCTTACCGCCTGATTCAAACCGCGTGTTTAACTTAATACATTGGCCACTGGTTAGAAATGCTTGAATATCCAGTCGGATCACGCAATTTTCTTCACGTATTTCCATTGGAATAACATTGGCATAACGCACTCTTGGCTCATATTTCTCAATCAATTTTTTAACCTCAAACGCCAAAGTATGTTGCGAATAAGGCAAACCTTCGTAAATATCTTCAACATCGGGCAAACCATAATCAGCCAAATGCTTTAACACCCCACGGCGAGCATTAAGCAGCTCATTAAGATGGTTACAGACACTATTTTGCTCATCAGTCTGAAAACCTTGATGTCCATTACGAATGACAGGTTGAGTTAAAAAATCGAATAACGCCATGAACTTACCTCTGATAAAAGGATATGCTTGCGCATATCCTTTAAAAATTCCGACTTATCGACCTTCAGTCCAAGAGTCAGAGAACTCGATGTTGCCATCAAGGTATGTCCAAGTAATGCGCTTATAACGTAAACATACTGTTTCAAGGTGCGGATAACGCTCCTTGTCTAAGTCTTTTACGTTGTGCATTGTTGGTGAGATTGACGTAATTTTTACATCTTCCAACTTGTGGCAGAAATACTCACGCTCAGTCCCTGTGTCATCGATACGGTACCATTTAAGCTCAAGTTGCTTAAGTGTTTGACCGTTCGAGCACGCTTTATACAGATACGGTGTAGCTGCATCTACCGCTTTAGTAATTACAAACGGTTCATGCTTACGTGTACCTGTAAGTTCACCCGTGTCGTTATCTGTAGGAATGCGAAGTTCATGATCAAAGTGTAGGATCTCAATTGAACCTTCACGCTCTGCAACAGTTACAGAACCTTTGATGTCATTACCTTGGTCATCCTTTAACCACATATACGCTGGAATTGCCATTTCATTATTCTCCTTTTAGAATGAAGTGTTTCCTGTTAGTTGGCATTGGCATAAACAACCATGTTTATGCCCCCCAAAAAGCCCTCTGCTTCATGCCACTGGGGAACATGTCCCAAGTTGGATGCAACCAACTTGGGGCAATTTTTTACAAAGACGGATTATCTAACTCTAGTATTAGCGACATCGCGTCAAATGGAGTTTGCAAAACAGCTAACTTTTCGAAATGTTGCTGTACACTTTTAGGTAATTGCTTAAACTTATACTCTGCGTCTAATTCAGATACCCAAGTACTTGAAACAAAACTATCAATATCGTTCTTCACCTTGCTCGGCGTAACTGCTTTGTAAAAATAAGCTGCTTTTAAATAGCTTTCGTACTGAATTTTCATACAAGCACTCAGCGCAGAATAATGCATATAATCAATAGCAGTCTTTGTCATTTCTAAGCTAATACCATCGATTTGTAATTCAGTGCTGCTTATTTTCTTCGCATTTGAAAAACATTTATCCATCTGCTTTTCAAATGCGATTGTTGCTACCTGTAGCTTTTGCTTTGCAAAAAACACTTTATTATCACTGGCTATTGCGTTGGCTATACAAGCCAAAAGCAAACTGAGTAAACAGACCATTTTAATCATTTTTACAACCATTTATCATCGCCTTCCAAAATTCTCGCTCTTTATATGAACTACTATTTCTATACGCACTATATGAAATTTTTTGTAATTCATATCTTTTAATTTTTGACACCGAGGATAACGATTCAGCCATCAGGGCAAAATCTGTATTAGATATATTAAATTGTGCAACCAAGGCCCCATTACCTACAAAAATTGCAGCTAGACTACCGAAGCTCAGCGCTTTTGTAAGTTGATCAGTATGTTTAGTGAGCTCTCTAGCTTTATCTAAATACTCTAGATTTTTTTTAGAAAACTCCAATCCACTAATATTTGGACACTTCATTTGTAAACTCCTTTTAATGCCCCAAGTTGGATGCAACCAACTTGGGGCAATTTTTTCCATCTACATTTTTACACCAACCAGCTACTCACCAAATTGACGTATTTACACTTTAAAAGCCTGCGTTAAATGCGTTTCATCGGCGGCTTGGCAGTTCATTTTTCGCCAGGCATCTGCCCTACTAATGCCAAACGCACATCAATACCTTCCACTTGGAAATGCGGCACTATGTAAGTACTAACGCGGTAATAACCAGGGTTACCCGGAATTTCAGCAACAGTCACTTTGGCATCTTTTAATGGGTGCGTTGCAATTAACGACTCATCTGGGTTGTTCATTTTCGTAACTAACGCACCTAACCAATCATTAAGCTGCTGCTCTAATTCGTGGCGTGGTTTGCTAGAACCTATGTTTTCACGTTGTAACACTTTTAAGTAATGCGCAATGCGCGATACTAAGAAGATATACGGTAAACGCGAGTTAATACGTGCGTTTGAGGTTGCTTCTGGCGTTTCAAGCACTTGTGGCTTTTGCGCACTATTAGCTGAGAAGAAACACGCAAAGTCTGAATTTTTATAATAACTAAGTGGAATAAACCCTTGGTTAGCAAATTCAAGCTCTTTAGTCTCTGAGATCAATACTTCTGTTGGGATCTTAGTTTCTGAGCCTTTACCTGCTTCGAATGAATGAAGTGGTAAATTCTCAACTTTACCGCCCGACTGTGGGCCACGAATGTTAACTGCCCAACCATTATCATGGAAACTGCGAATAATATTGGCGGCAAAAGCAAACGTTGCGTTACCCCATAAATAGCGCTCATGGTGTTCACTGTTTACATCTTCTTGGTAGTTAAAGTTACGCAGTGGATTAGTTTCACCATACGGTAAGCGCAATAAGAAACGTGGGAACGCTAGGCCGATGTAGCGTGAATCTTCTGATTCACGGAAGTTTTTCCAACGTAAAAATTCAGCACGCTCCATGTACGAACCAATATCTTGAATTTTAGATACTTCATCAAGTGAGTCTTTCAAGAAAAACTTAGGTCCTACGCTGCCCATAAATGGGCAGTGCGCCGCAGCTGATACGCGTGAAATTTCTTGTAGTAATGAAACATCTGGCGCTGAACAATCAAACTCAAAGTTCGATACCATAGTCGATACCGGTTCGCCACCTGGGGTGTCGTAATCTGAGGTATAAACATGCTTGTACAATGCTGATTGCGTGGTATCAGGCGCTTCTTCAAAGTCATCACGCAGGGTTTCTTTATCAACGTCGAGCATTTCGATTTTGATGTTGGCATTGTTTGGCGTGCGATTAATTAAATAACGTAATGAACGCCAAGCTGATTCCATTTTTTGGAAGTTTGGATTATGTAAAATCTGGTCTAACTGCTGTGAGATAATCGTATCAACTTTCGCAATATAGTCATCTAACAACAACTTATCGATACGCGTAACTTCTTGGCCGCTGCTGCCAGCCATATCTAAAAATACATTGATTGCCGCTGTTAAACGCTCATTCGCACGGGTTTCAGCAAGGTTGCTGGCATCACGAAAAGTGTCTAATTTGATCTCATCTGCAACTGGGGCAATATCGACCAAGTTACAAAGGCTTTCGTAGGTTGATACCGGAGCTTGCTCAATTGAATGAGCTGCAACGTTTAATTGTTCTTGCATTGACATGGTAACGTCCTTATTCAGTAACTGGGTGTTTTTCGTCTTCAGAAGCAAGCGGGGCAATTTCATCCAGCTTAGCTTTTAACTCATCAAGTTCTGGCTGGTTTTGTAATACCCGCTCTAGTTCTTTACGTAATGATGAGTTATCCAAAAGATTCGATTTCAAGTCACGCAGTAAGTTACGCATTGCCATCATTTTATTTAACTCAGGTACCTGTGAAGCAACTGATTCTGGATCAAACGATTTAAACGAATCAAACTGTAAATTCACGTTGATCTCGCCATCGCCTTTGATCTTATTAGCAACTTGAAAGTTTGCCTTTGGTGCCATATCTTTTAACACTTGCTCAATATTATTTTTATTGATTGTTACGCGTTCACGCTCAGCAAGGTCTTGGGTATTTAAACCATTAGAGTAATCACCAATTACCAGCATTTTTAGTGGCAATTCGCTTTTTTGCGATGCGCCATCCGTATCAAGCTCTAAAGAGATATTGATCCGAGCTCTTGGGATCTCTTTTTGAAATGTATCTGTCATGTTTCTTCCTTTGCAGTTTGTATCAATTCCAATTAACCTCGACCCATTAGTCAGGCTCTTGTAACTAAATCCAAGCTATTGCTTGAGCCGGATTGGTTACCATCATTCGCTGACTAATTTGCTTAGCAGCTAAACTCATTTCATCACTTTCTGCCAACGACAGATTGGCGTAACATTGTTTGGCAAAACGCCATACTTCCATGCAAAAATGTTGTTGCCACTTCGCTAATTGAAAAGTTTCAATTTGCTCAAGTAATTCGGTTAAAATTGCCAAAGCGTGTTCATAATGCTCCGCTTTAAGTAACAACTTGGCTTTTAATAATTGGCTTTGTGATTGGTCAAACCCGGTAGGGGTACTTAATTGCTCAACCTTGCTAAGCGCAGCACTGAGTTGTCCTTGCACTACTTCATCAGCCAATAAGCTATAATGTTCATCAAAAATATTGCCTTGCGAATTATTGCTTGCTGGTGTTTGTGCATTGCTAATTTCAAGTAACGTTTCTTTATTGGCTGGGCTGCATAACCCTGTGCCATCGTCGTACTGTAAATGAGTTAAAAGCGGAAACTGACTAGTTAAATTAATCAATTGCTGCTCAAGCCAGTAACTTAGCTTGCCTTTATTTAATTGTTTTAACGCACTTAATACCAACATTTGTAAGTTGAGATTAAATTGCATCGCACCTTCCATAAATAAGCCTTCAGCAAGCATGAGTGCCTGCTCTGGTTGTTCACTGGCAAGTGCATTTTCAATCGGTGCAAAAGCCGCAGCTCTTGGTGCTGGTAAGCGTGTTTTACCATTTTCATTAGCCGGTATTTTCAACCCAGACCAACGTGCAGCACGTGATAATTTAATCACCCGCTCGATGTTATTTTGTTCTTTATCAAAATTCAGTAATTCACGAATAGCTGATAAATAAGCCGTGTCACTGCTGAGATCACCAACCGTAATACTTGCAACTTGACTTACAGAGCTGTGCACTGATGATGTTGAATGTATTGCCGGTGTACCGTCGCTTGGTGCTTGTTCAGTATCGTCTTTACTAACAACTGACGGCTCGACTGCCTTTGCAACTGGGTTGCGTTTCATTTGCTCGTCAGTCCACTCGTTTAAAGTAGATAAAGGACCTGATTCACTATCTAATAATGGTACTGAGTGTTGGTTGTAATCGGTTAATACCGCATCTAGTTCGGCCCATTGTTCTGCGGTTGCCGAATGACTTTGCGAAATCCCTTTTAGACGTTCTTGTTGCTGTAAAAACCAGGTATTTACAGCACTGCGCATGCGCTCTTTAAGTGGGTGTACGTCGTTGCTAAAATCAGCCAATATCTTATTAAACAATTTGATTGAACTAATTAACCCCTGCACCCCAAATTCACTGGTTGCAGCTAAGCATAAGTAACTAACAATACGTAAATCTTTACTCTTATTCTGTAATAAGTCAGTTGCTTGAATAAACATCACTTTAAAATCAACCTCACCAACACCCGATGAAGATGCTTTGAGACTTTTAAATGTTTCTTCGTATTTTAAATCTTCGCCACACGGCAAACCTTGCAATGGTGCAGCAAGTTCATCCAGCCATAGTTGCCAGCTATTGTGAGTATGTGGTTGCTTTAAACTCATGCTTTACACCATCGTCTTAGTGCATCGTATACACTTACGTTATCCATATCGGCAAAATTAATACTGTAGTCACTTGGCACTTTGCTCAATGGTAAATTCGTCAAATCAATAATTTGTGTTGATTTGTCTTCATTTAACCAAATCGAGCTAAAATAGGATGCCGATACAGGACGACAAAACACCGTTAAACTAGGCGCATGATCTTCACACCCTAGTTGATAAAAGAACCACGGTTGCCAGTTGTGATCAGCAACCACAGATGCTATTAAATGCAGCCAAAACCCAGCGACCAAGGCGCTCTCATGACTAAACTGTGGCATTGGTAAACGAATACCAAATTGACTGCGTAGACAGCCTCTATTTGCGATCGACTTCAATACTGCAGATAGTTCTTCAATTAATACAGCACGCTTATGCACATCATTCATCTGGAGATGCTGCCACAGCACACTCATCGGTATCATGCGCAGTTTATCTAGCTCTTGATTTAAATTTGGTTGTTGCTTCAACGCATCAGCAACCTTGTTATAAGCATGAGCTTGTTCCGCCATCGCATCAATTGATGGCGCTTCTTTAATGCGATCATTCACACCAATTAAGTGCTCAATCACATGACTAGCATATAAAAACAAAAATGCTGGATGGCGTTTATAAGTTTCTAATCCGCTATGTATAAAAGAGCTAAAAGGGTAAAAACGGCCACTACTATCTTTACTTGGTTGTAAAATACCAAGCAAACTACTGTCTTCACTGTTCCCAGATACAAAAAACAACGATTTAACACCATTAAGTACAGCAACATTATTCGCCTTTCGACCACGATTAAGGTGAGCAAATCCTTCTTGTAACCAATGATCAAATGCCACTGATTCACGCGATGAAATATTTAACTTCACAAAATCGGGTCGTACTGGTGTTTTCCCCATATAACCGTAAGAAAACTGTTTTACTAGTAACGGCGATTTCTTTTTAGAAAATAAATTAAACATAACCGCCCCTACTGTACCGAATTATTATTCGACTGCGCATATTGCGGCGATTTCGAAAACAACGAGTTCGGTAAAGCAAACGAAGTCAGCATATATTTTGAGAAAATACCGCTATTACGCCCTGATTTTAAGGAAAACTGTACTGTTAATTGCTGTTCTGACTTATCGGTTAGTTCCCATGTAGCTAAGAACTCAGTGCCTTTTATCCATTTTACATTAGCATTATTAAGCACTTTAAGTAGCGCCCACGGACCATCTTGCTCAATCGAAATTCGATTGCCTTTATTATCTAAACCATAAAGAATCGCTTTTTCTGCAGCACCACGACCAGGCCAAGAAAAGTTACGCCACTCCTCCGGCTCATTACGATAGCGATAACCTTGCTCTGAAAAGCCTAAATAAGTTTCACGAATGCCTCTTTGTGGTACTGGCATCATCTGAAAATTAAAGCCCGCAGAATCTGTGCCACTAGTAAATAGTGAACGTGTTACTTTATTTGCTTTTGTTAAACCATCGAGTAATTCTTTACTAAAGCCAATACCAACACCATTCCACTGTTTTTCTTCCCATACGCCACGACGTACTTTCATAAAAGGTTTCAGTTGAGTGTTAGTAAAGTTCCATAATATGCCCGACTCAGTGTTTAAAAACTCCGACACATCAGCAATCGCGGCATCAGGTCCATTTAGGTTAAATGGGTACTTTCCTGCGATGCTGTTGCTGTACATTGTATAAACTTGGTTTTCCCACTCTTCATTTAACTGGCTTCGTGCTTTGGCCATAATTGTGGCTATACCCGCTTGTAAAGGCGCTTTGAAAAGAGTATCCAACGTTTCTTTTGTTTGTGGGTCTAAAGCACGTGTTTGGCTTTCAATGATGATCCATGAAGACTGCAAAGCATTGGTTTGATTATTACCTGAGAGTAAATCTTGGACAAAAATCATAGCTTGGCCATCATCTTCATTACTCGCCGCCATCGCTTTTATGTCTGAGTGGATGCTGCTTAATGAACTAATGTACTGGCCCATGTAATCAGAACTGCGCTTATTATCATCGTTTTGTGTAAAACGGCGTAAATCAGCAAAGCGAGATTCCAGCTCTGGCGCTCTAACCGTACTCATTTGTGAAAAATCAGGGCTGTTAATAGCTTGTTTAGCTAGCTTTCCTTTTGCTGCTTTTTTCTGCGCAACGTCGGCAGCACCGGCAACTAAGGTCGCAATTTTGTCATTATTCGCGGTAACGGCTGAAGGTTCGTCAGCAATCATTATGTTATTGTTCACCAGCATCATTAAATCTATCAATGGGCCATCGTTTGATGAAAGGCGAGCAAAATCAATACTTGCATCGTTTAAGTCTCTAAACGCTAGGACTTGAATACTATTTAAGAATTCGAACCAAGTATTACCGTAATCCTTAAAGTAATAAGCACGCATTGCTTTGGCTAAGGACTCAGCTTGTGCTTCATCTACAGCATTTTGCCCTTCGTCATTACTGGTGCCCATAACCCAATCGCCTGAGAACACTAACCGTGAAATACGTTTAATTTCAGGATAGACATATTCTTGCCAACCAGCATTGGTATATACATAAGGAATTGCATAGCTACTTTTTAATACATCACGGTTATTAGCCGACATAAACTGATTAAGCTGTAATGCTTTTTTGCGCTCAGCAAAGCTTGTTATCACTTGCTTATACAGAGGCTCAGCCTCAGGTTGAGTATTTAAACTTTCGCGCGCAGTATAAATTGCGGTTTCATTTGCTTGCCAAAAATTAATCTTCCCAGGATGCTCTAGATCAGTACCTAAATTAGCTAAGTACACATCTAACAACGCAGTTAATTGACTATAAATGGGTGTATCTTGTTGCGCTGTTAAATCAATATTAAAGTGATTACTAATAAAACTAAGTAGCTGCTGTTTAGCAAATTCATCATTTTTATGTTCGGGGTGTGTGCTTAGCATTAAATGTAATTTAAGTGCTTCGTAATAAGGTTGTCGAATACCTACGCGTGACTCCGGCTCATCAGAGTTCCAACGACTTTCATACTGTTTTAATTGTGCTAACACCTGTTTTTCAGCAGGAAGTGTGATCAATTGGTTTAACTGGTTAAATAATACATTCGCGACACTTTGAGTTGTTTCGTCACCTTCGTAAATACCAAAAATAAAATACCAAGGTAAGCTTTTTTCATAACTTACAAGCTCCTGATAATGCTCAAATAATGCAAGTGTTGCAGCTAGCTTTTGATCCGCCTTCGCCTTATTTACATTAACTTCAACCACCGCTTTCACGCGTGCTTCGCCTTGGTTAAGCAATAACTGATTACTGGTGTATGAGGTAATCAATAACGCTGTAATCGCCGCTATTGAGGCAAGCCCCGTGGTTACAGTTAAACCTTTTAACCAACGCCCAACTAGGCGCTTTTTACGATTACCCCGAGTTAAATCTTGTAGTTTAAAAACAACATCATTAAAAACGCGATTAATAAAATAGCTTTGGGTGATTGTTTCTTGTTTTTGTTCAACCACAACCGCGCCAAATTGATCGCGTACACCGTTGGTGATTCGCTCAATTGGTGTGCCCTCTTGTGTACCTGAGGTAAAATACACGCCTGCAAACCAAGGAACTTCTTGGTACGGATTCGCTTTAAATAGCAAGTTTACAAATTCGGTTAGTTTTGTTGAGGCCGATTTAAACTGATTAGGAAAATCAAGGATCAACTGTTTACGATGCTCATTTCGTTCACGGGCCACTTTACTTAAACGTTGCTGGCACAAACGTTCGTATAATTCATCCATTCTGAGCTCGAACATTTCAGCCGGATCGGTTTTTTGATCTTCACTAATATCAAGTAAATATGCGCCCCACACTTGCTCGCGCTCTTTTTCAGATAAGTCATTAAAAAAAGGTTCAAAGCCACTAATTAAATCGGTTTTTGTGAAAGTGATATAAACAGGGAAAATAACACCTAGTTGCGTGATCAACTCTTCAATACGTTCACGGACTAACTTTACATGCTGGCGAATTTCTTCACTGTCAGAGGTTAAAACATCAGCTACACTAATTGCGACCATTACGCCATTGATAGGTAATTTTGGGCGGTACTTTTTCAGTAAATTTAAAAATGATAACCACTCTTTGTTTTCTGATTGCTCAGTTGTGTAACGTCCTGCGGTGTCAATTAAGATCGCTTGATCTGAAAACCACCAATCACAGTTACGTGTGCCACCAAAACCTTGAATATGCAGTTCGCTAGAGTTTGAATACGGAAAATGTAATCCAGAGTTAGCAAATAAAGTACTTTTACCGGTCGCTGATGGACCAATGATCATATACCAAGGTAGTGCATAAAGAGCGGTATTACCACGATAGCCAGCGCCTAAGTGCGATGCTTTTAATGAGCCTAACGCTTCTTGCATTTTTTCTTTTATTTCATCAAGCTCAGCACTTGAGCCCGCATTGTGATTTGCAAGTTCAGAAGCTAACTTATCGCCAGAACGCTTAGTCCATAACCAACGAGTAAAAATAAATAAAATGAATACCGCCGTAACTGCTCCCATAGCAATCAGCTTTTTATCAGTCGTGTCTAAGCCCACCATGCGCCCAGCAAACCAAACAATGCTCAGCACTGCAATTAGACCGATCAACTGTCCTGTGGCACGAGATGACACTAAGCCCAGTAAAAAATGCACTAGGCCACTTTTATTTACTCTTCCTTGCATGGTATTGCCTTATCGTGTCTCGTTGGTTTTATTCAATTGAGTGAGTACTTCCACCTGATTACTTATGGTTTGCGTACTCTGTGTAGCCTGCTTGTTGATCACAAAATGAAAGCCTGCAAATAGGGAAGCGATTGAGCCTAAACAAATCGACAGAATAACCCAATAAGGGACATTACGACCGACTTTCATAGCAAACCCTTCAGCAGGTACGCCATTATCAGAAAGCAGTGCATTAGGCGTGCCTTTGACATCTTCAATTTGTGCACGAATGTCAACTATCAAAGCTTTAAGCTGTTCTATTCCTTTAACTTTATAGATACCTTCAAAACCCAATTGCAAACAAATATAGTACACTTCTAACGCCGCAAATTTATTTTCACCGCCAGTACGCAAAGTCGCTAAACGCTCAAAAAACTCTTCACCTGCACGGTTATTGCCAAAAAACTCTAACTGCAGCGGTCGTGACATCCAGTCCATACGAAAATGCGCTCCGGAGCTCATTACAAACTCATCACACATTGCAGTAAGAGCAAATTTTACTTCTTGCATCACACTAGTCGTCACTTGTTGGGCATAACAATTACGCTCAAACTCATCAAAACTATTTAATAACTGATCACGAAAATCGTTCAGCTCAAGATCGGTTGATTGCTTGAGCTTTAATGGCGATAACGCATTTATAACCGGTGATATACAGGCGATTAAATCTTGTTGTTGTGATTGTTGTTGCATCATTTCACCTAACTTAATTGCGTGCGACAGTAACTATTTCGATTTGCGCAGCTTGCAAACCAAATGGAATAAATAAACTTAACGACTGCTCTTCGATTATTTGCTGCCAAATGTAACCATGTGATTCAAGACGGAAATATTCATATCCACTCTTTATTGCTAATTTATTTGGCGGCCGTTGGCAGTGAGTTAGCTGAACACCTGCAAGGGCTGATGAAATCATAATATCGAGTTTTTCAGTTGCGCCAACTTTAACTTGGTCGCTAAATGTTTCAATCCACTTAGTATCCTCAGCTTCAAAATAAACCGCGAGATAGAAGTCGTTATGCTCAAAAATTGCTGAGTCAATAGTCGCAACCTGATGAATAGCATTGGAAATTTTTTCAAGTTTAAGGCCAGCCATTTTCTTAGGCACAACACCTTCAAGTAGCTTAGTTAGCAACTCATCTAACTTACCAAATACATGGCTGAGTTGTTTATGCTGATAAGGAGGGACTTGGTTTACTAAATCACTGTGTTCAAACATCGATACAGAGCTGATCAAATCAACCAATTCACAGTACAAACGCTCTGGATGAACTAATGACAAACTTTTTAAATGATCCAACCGCTTTGCTGAAGGTGCCATCGCATTAAGTAATAAAAAGCTATTCATCTCGTTTGGACCAAAGTCAGTCACTGAACCAAAGTTTTTCCTGCGACTAAGCAACACATTGACTTTCGCATTCACTAAATTTGCGGTGCGATTTAATAGCTCAGTTAAATATACCGAAGCACTGATATTTAACAGTGGTGGTACAAAGTGTTTATTAACAACAAAAGAGCCGTCTTCTGCGCGGACTATTTTCAAACACGCTAAAGTATCAAAATAAGTTTTTACATCACTATCTGTTAATAATATAAATTTAGGGTGCGCTATCAGCACTTCACGATTACGTGCAGCATCATGATCATCATTTAATTCAATATAGTCTGCATGATAGGCACTGAGCTGACCGGTTGTTGCATAACCCTCAATATTACTGACGATTTTATTGGCAGCAATCGCGATGTAAATAATCACTTCATCTAGGTTAGGATCTAATTCCAGCTTTAATTCGTCATGTTGTTGGCGATCAAAATCAAGTAATCGACCATTTTCAAGTAACAATTTGAAGCTAGTAATTTTTAATAGCCCACGCGATAACGCTGACTCATCAATTGCAAGATGCTGGATACCAAACACCAATGGAGAAATAAGTCGCTGTCTTACAATTTGATTTTGCTCATGATACTCATCAAATAACTGAAAATGGTGTTGTGCTAATAATACACCTTCAGCCCAGACGGGTTTTACGGGGGCTTTAGTACTCATTACTGTGCCTCATCCACGTCAGGCAACTGCACTTCATTATTTGTGATCAGCACATCTAATGCAGTCGATAATTTAACCGGACCATCACCTAATTGATAATACGTTTTCCATTTATCTCCTTGGCGGTCTCTGAATAACGCAACAATTGCCACAAAACGAGCATTTTCAGCTTGTTCAAAAGCGATCGTTGTTTTTTCGGCAGGATTAATAGTGCGTTCTTCTAACGTGATCAATGAATTTGCTAATACTGATTTATCTGACTTCCAAAGTTCTTCAAACGTTGCTGTTTTAAAGCTCTGAATATCAGACAATTGATACACTCTGAGAACCACTGGAAGTGCTTCATCAAACTGATTTAAATTTAAATTATCTGTTGCTGTAATGTCTAACTCTACATTAGTGCTCATGCACGCAGTGAGTGACATTAACAGCACAGCTAAGATTACTTTATTTATTGCAAAACGCATTTAATACCTCATTAGATATTTTAAAATTGATTATTCAGTTTTTACAAAGGATCTCTTCATAAACAGGGCAAATAACCCTATTAAAACGCACTGACGCACAATCGGACCAGCGATTGCCATTTAAAATTCTAGAAAAAAAGCCTGAACTTTTATTTTCTTGATTTTCAACAGCTAGAGACTTGATGACAACATGATCGATTGAAGATATTAATTTAGAATTTAAAACTATTAACTCTTGAATATAACTAGATATATTTTCATTAATTAAAATAATGTTTCCATCGTTCTTTGGAGGATTATTCAAAAAGAAGAAAAACTGATCTAGAACGGATTCAGAAAAAACACGATGCGCAGGAATACCTGTTTGATCTAGTAAAGAGGAGATGTTGCAGGTTAGAGACCAAGCCAAGGAGTAAAGGCTATCAACCTGATTTATAAAATCTTTTTTTCTCATTTCATCATCCTTGATTTAACTTAGTCAGCTTAAAGGTGCACTAACGCGGTAATTCTTCAGTCCTTAGAATTAGCGCATGATACAAACATAGTTGTTAAAATGTCAACTGAATCCAGTGCAAAAACACAACTATTT
Organism: Pseudoalteromonas sp. SR44-5; assembly: GCF_014163675.1. Classification (NCBI taxonomy): domain Bacteria; kingdom Pseudomonadati; phylum Pseudomonadota; class Gammaproteobacteria; order Alteromonadales; family Pseudoalteromonadaceae; genus Pseudoalteromonas; species Pseudoalteromonas sp. SR44-5. The sequence goes on along the minus strand of NZ_JACJDT010000054.1, from coordinate 1,804 downwards.
ATCAAATAAAGTTGTTCCAAACAAAAACAACAACACCATATAATTTTAAAAATGAACATATTATGAACCTATTTACATATACTCTAAATATCGTTAATTACAAATATTTTATTGATTATCGTTAGAGTAATGTGTATTTTTACACGCATTATCGACCAAGGTAGCCAAAGGACAAGGAAATGTCTCAATCACGATTATTGTTAGATATTAATGACAAAACAATGAACGTAACTCAGGTAAAAGGAATTGAACGCTTAAATAAAAGCTTTGAGTTTGACCTGATTTTCGACACCCTCACTGATGAACCTTTAAACGATTTACTATTACAGTCGGCCTTAATTACATTTGTAAATAAAGACAATTACTATCGCCACCAAGCTGGCCTCATAACACAAAGCACCGATCTTGGGTTATTCAACAACAAGCGTCGCTATCATATCGTCATAAAAGATCGATTGAGTACGCTAAAAAACACCTCAGATAGCAAAGTATTTATCGGCGTTAATTTAAAAGATGTTTTACACTACCTAGCATCACAAGCCGGATACTCTCAAGGTCAAGTAGATTTCAGAGTTACCCAACCGTTTGCTGATATGTCTCAGTGTGTACAAGCAATGGAAAGTAATTGGCAGTTTTTTCATCGTTTACTGGCTTCCTATGGTTTATTTTATTGGTTTGAAAGCAAGGACTCGGCTGAAATACTGGTGATAAGCGACAGTAATTTAAATAGTCCCTACCTTGAGCGCGGCGTTTTAGAAGTTACCAGTAGCGCTGGAATGAATAACCAACACAGAGAGCAATTTGTTGGCTTTATGCATGCTCAACTTACTGAGTCTATTTATAACAATACTGCAAACAGTGCAGCCTATGGGCAATTTAATACCGTTGCCAGCAATAGCCAATCATTCTTTGAACCCTGCGCGTTATCGCAATCCGCCGCAACTAATCAAGCACAAAATTTTAGTAGTGCACTCGCAAGTTTAAATAAAGTTATTAGCTTAACCGGTAACGTATGTGATTTATTTGCGGGATGTTCGATTTCATTAAGTGATAACACCGGCATTGGTAGCAGTGGTGACTTACTCTGTATCGCAGTCGAGCACTTCAGCGAGCAACCAAGTGACGAAAGTAGCCATGAAGGGCTCTCTAAATACAGTTGTAAAGCGCAATTCATTGAACGAGGAACGCCATTTAAGCCACTCCCTATTCCCCATCAAGCAAAACCGATGGTATTTCCTGCGAAAGTAGAATCACTGACCGGCAATGCATTTATTGATGACAACGGGCAATATCGAGCCCGCGTTGATTTTGACAAAAATGCCAGACCACTAACGCAGTCAAGCCCTGCCTTGCAAAAGTTAGCGCTGTATGCATGCCAAAACCAACCTCAGGCCACTGGATGGCACTTTCCACTCGTCGGTGGTTCAGAGGTACTAATAGGCTGTATTAACAACGACCCTAATCACGCCTACATTATGGGCTTTGCACTAAATAGCGATCAACCAAGCGTTGTAACCGCCGCCAATCCAACGCATAACCGATTATTAACCGCAGCCCACAACGAACTACTATTTGATGATGACGACAATGAGCCAAAAGTCATTTTACAAACTCTCGCCAGTGAACATTACTTTGAGTTAAATGCTAAACAATCAGGCCGCCAATTTATCGAATGGATCAGCCAACTTGGGACGATAAACTTACACGCCGGGCGCGATTTATGCCTAGAAACCGAGCAAAACAATGTACAGTTTGTGATAAAGAACAATCAATTTATTGATGTTAAAAATGAACTCAAACAACA
>NZ_JACJDT010000053.1:0-32110 GCF_014163675.1 Pseudoalteromonas sp. SR44-5 | reverse complement strand
GATTGGTTATGTGTGCGCGTAATTGTTTCTTAACCCACTGATACGGCACACTGTAATAATGTTTCTCTATTTCAACATGATAATCAATGTGTACTCGCACCGTTTTGATTTGTGTATAGTGATAGAGCGATTGGGGTCAGATCTTGACTTCAGACATCAAAAGCGATTGGGGTCAGATCTTGACTTCAGACATCAAAATCTTTTTTAAAAAATGGCTAACGATTAGGGTTTATAGAGCCTGCTTTCCTTTAAATAAAAGGTGGAATATTACAGTGAACAAAGGCATGAATAAACTGACCTTACGGGGTCAAACGAAAGTGAATGCCCAGTGACAACTGTATTGCCTTGTTCATAACATAGAAAAGCTGCAAAACAGGCTGCATTAAAAAAGGGGAGCCTTTTTAAGCCGAAATATGCCAATCAAGCAACTGTAATTCCCTCTAAAACATCTATTAAAACAACCGCACATTCTCTTTTTATATTTTATGTAAACTAGCGATAACTGATTGAATCAAAATAGGAACTCGGCTATGGTTAATGCATCAATAAAAATAAATTAAAAACGAGTTATTCTACAGGCTCGTTAGGCGGATGATATGAAAGAGAGCGAGCATATTATTCAAGCAAGGAGAAAGGAGTATCTGGCAGGCAAAGATATTGAAGGGTTCACTCCTGAAGAGTACAAATTAATCAATTCTAAGGGATATTGGTTAAAAGCACTTGCATCAGGAGATTTAGAGCCACAAACAGAAGCTCAAGCCAATTTTATTGAAGTTTGTAATGGTAATCGTGAACCTGAATCAGAATACGAAAAAGCTTGGGTGAAATACCAATCTCTAAATATTGCCTTTCTTATGAGCAAAAAGATCGCTCAAGGTAATTTTGAAATCATCCAGATGCTATCTCAGGAGTTGCCAGATTTAGTCTTTGATAAGTTAATCAATTACCTGCGTAAAGAAGAGGATGAGTGTTCTGATTCAATTTCAAGATTAAAAATGCAAAAAATGATCATCAAAATACGAGATATTCAAAATAAAGGAAAAAGCCAAACGCGCTTCAATATTACTAATTGGGGTGGGTTACATGACTTTGGCTTATAAACTAGATGCGCCTAACAAGGACAGGCAATCTGACAGTCAAAACTGTCACTCGTTTTTCCATAAACCCGGCAAAACAAGCGCCATTTTTGCCTGCAGTTGCTGCCGGCGTTAGCCCTAAAGGAGAATTAAATGAATTTGGCAAAAGTAGCTGGTAATTTTATTAGAAGTCGTGGTAGTGATGTCAGTGTATATAGCGATGAAACTTTAGACGGTTCTCCTTTGCTTACTGAACGTGCTTTAAAGAACTCGAAAAAAGGGACGGGTCAGGTAGTGTTCCAATTTCTAGAGCCTCAAAACATTGAGATTGGACACATTATTGTTCAGACAGGAGCTAGAGATCGCTGGGAAGTTACAGATGTAGAGGATGTTTTAGTTCAAGGCACTTTTTCACATTTCGCCGCTTATGTAAAAAAGTTGGGTGCAAAGAAACCTGAAACTAATATTAGCTCTGTGCAGAATATTACATATAACGTGAGTGGTCCTCATGCTCGTGTTAATAATCATTCCGTCGACAACTCAACAAATATGAGTGTTCAGGCAAATACCGACCTTGAATCTCTATTCGCACAACTAAGAGATGAAATTCGGTCACAAGATGTTGAATCTAGTGTCATCAATGAAGCTCTTGAGGTTGTAGATGTAATAGAGGTTCAATCTAAGCAAGCAAAACCTAACAAAACCATTCTAGGTTCGATGCTAAATGGTCTCACAAGCTTACTTCCGCATGCGGGTAGCATAGCTAGTATCGGTTCAATGATATTAGCGGCTACGTCAAGCTAGGGCTAACAAAGCAATTCCCAACACTTGGCATTTTTCATTCCATCGTTGGGTTTTGTGTTTAAGGTGGTATGGTTAAGTTTCGTGGTAACGTTGCTTACTCCTTACCGGGCGTTACCGAATAAATACTCTAACGTGTTTTTGTCCAAAAATGAGTTTACATGACCGTCTGCTTCTCGCTCTAAGCCGTCATTCAGTTTTAATCATTCATCGTTTGGTTTCGTTGCTCTCAACCACAACCTAAGGTGATAAATTTAACGCCGAACTGTTTTGGCTTTTCCTAGCGCCTAGAACCTCCAGCCTAGTACCTTTCCTTTAATGCTTAATGACTCGCTTGCAGGCAATTAAGCCACTCATCGGGTTCAGCTAAAATAAACTCTAGATGATAATTTTCTTTGGTGGTTATTTTGATTCCAGCGGTGGTAATCGGGATTAAACCGCCGGCTTTAGCTGCGCATTTTTCGACATGGGAAATGTTATTAAGTTTGATGGCATAACAACCCAAGTTAAGTTGTTTATTGAGGGCTTCAAAATGCAGCAGGTTATCAGTAAGAGTAAGGCGGCCATCAGCTTTAGCAACACCCAGTTGTAATGTTGCATAACAACGTTTTAGCTGGGTGATTTTAGATTGTGTAGCGCTCATTATTCATTCCATCGATTTTTTTATTTTATTGAGTGTATGTTGCTAAATTAAATGTGTCAATTATGTAAAGTAAATGTTTTTAATTGTTATTTTAAACAATACTTTACAGAAAGTTTTTAGCGCGGTGGTGCATTTTTTGTTGTTTATTAACAAGTACAAAAGCAGCTACGACTAATACCATTTGAGTGGCTAGCGCGCACAACGTTAACATCAAATCCATACGGTTATCAGCGCGTTGCACTAAGCTTAATTCGATAAACCACGCTATGGCGAGCATTAAAACAAGTGAGCCATGTAAATAACGTTGCAGAGTTATTTTAAACTGAAGGTGCTTCCATTGACTAAATATAAGCAGCGCTAAGCTAATTAACGGGATCAAAAATAGGCTAATAAATGCAATGACTAAAAGTGGTTGCCATGTGCTATTCGTCAGTTGCGTGGTATTTATAAAGTAATCATTACAACCCGTTAAAAGTGTAAAACAAAAAAGTAGGCTAATTAATTTTATTGGCAATGTTGTTATCGTCATGATTTATATGTGTTCTATTGTTAGTTATTATGCCTTGCTTTATATAAGTAAGGCTTAATGGATGGTTGTATTTAAAAATAGTTTAAACGTAGGTGTTGTTTTAGCTTAATTAAGCATGCGCCATAATTAACTCTTTTGCGTTAGCTTTGGCTGTTTTACTGATGTTATCACCACCAAGTAAACGGGCAATTTCATCAATACGGCCATGTTTACTGAGTGGCAACATTTGTGTAAAGGTTTCGCCATTGGCAATTTCTTTGGCCACAAAAAACTGCTGATGCCCCGAGCTGGCAACTTGCGGTAAATGGGTTACGCAGATAACTTGAGTCGATTTGCCTAATTGACGTAAAAGCTTGCCTACAGCTGCTGCAGTTGGTCCAGAAATACCTACATCCACTTCATCAAAAATAAGCGTTGGCGTAGTGACTTTTTGCGCAATAATAACTTGTATCGCTAAACTTATGCGTGACAGCTCACCACCTGAGGCAACTTTTGATAACGGTTGTAACGGTTGGCCTGGGTTAGTTGAGACTAAAAAGGCTACATTATCATAACCTAGGCTGTTTGGTGCTTTTTCAGGTTGTGGTGTAAGGGCTATTTCAAACACACCATTTTCCATTGATAAATGCGCCATGCTTGCACTGATCAATGTATTTAATGTCTGCGCTGCCTCATGACGGCTTTCACTTAGGGCTTGCGCAGCTTGCTGATAAGCTGCTAATGCTTGGTTAATTTCACCTTCAAGTTGCGTTAAACGGGTCGAGTTATTACTAATCGACTCAAGCTCTTGTGTGATACTTTGGTGAAACTCAACTAAGTCCTCTGGTTTAATATGGTGTTTACGTGATAAATCCATCGCACCACTTAATCGTGTTTCAACGTCGATTAGTCGGCTCGGATCAAGTTCAGCTTGCTCTGCATAATTACGAATTTCACGACTCGCTTCCTCAACTTGCACAGCCGCTTCTTCGAGTAAAGCAGCCACACTAGCTAGGCTTTCATCAAACCCGGCAAGCTCAGCAAACTGCTGCGCGCTATGTTGTAATAGGGAACAGGCATTTTGCTCGTCATTTTCGTATAAGCTTTGTAACTCTCGTTGGCATGCTTCAATAATAGTTTGGCTGTGGCTGAGCTTATAATGCTCGGCTTCAATTTGCGAAAATTCATCTGGTTGTAAAGCAAACTCATCAAGCTCAGCTACTTGGTACTCTAATAATTGCTTTTGCGCTGCTTGTTGCAACTGGGCTTGTTCGAGCGCGGTAAATTCTTTTTGTAAGTTTTGGCAATTACGATAATGCTGGCGCACTGCTTCAACCAGAGGTTGATGACCTGCATAAGCGTCTAATAGCTGGAGTTGATGTTCGCTTTTAAGCAAATATTGGTGAGCATGTTGACCATGAATAGAGATCAAGTACTGACCGATTTCTTTTAGTTGGGCTGCAGTGACTGGGGTGCCATTAATATAACTTTTGCTGCGGCCATTTTTACACACCACACGACGAAGTAAGCACTCTTGCTCATCATTCGATAGCAAATGCTGTTCTAAAAACTGCTTAGCCAAGGGGAGGTTGGTTAAATCGAAGGTGGCGCATATTTCAGCGCGCTCAGTGCCAGGGCGAACAGCTGAGGCTTCGGCACGTTCACCCAAACATAAAGATAAGGCATCAATAGCAATAGATTTACCGGCACCTGTTTCACCCGTAATGGCTGTCATACCGCTTTGCCACTCGGTGCTTAAATTGCTTACAATTGCAAAATTTTTAATCTCTAACCCAGTTAACATACTGTTCATCCATCCAGTCAATTAACTGTTAATTTATACAGTGTTTTGGGTTTTTGCAAATTAATTTTTAATGTCGCTATCTAGTTTATTACTTACTCACTGGTTGATTTCTCAAAATTAGTTTCAGGATCAACAGGTTTGACATAATCTTCAGGATTCGCAGATAAATCATCAGTGCGTAAAACTTTAATCATGGATGGTAAAAGTTCATGGTAAAACGTTTTATTGTAAGCAACGCCGGCTATGGGTAACTCAGCCACAAAAAAATCTAAGCGTTCAGCTAGTGCATCTCGTTCACCTGTTACATAAGTTTTTGCCAACTCACTACTAATCGTGCTGATCAATGACTCGTTTATGCGTTCAAGATACAATAAGTTTTCGTCAGTATGAGGTTGTACGACAAAGAAATTACTGGCAATAACTTGTATTCTTGGGATGTATTTAGGACGAATTATTTTTGCGTCGCAGTACTCATTTAATTTTATTTTTAACTGTTGAGTTACTTCTTTAACGCGATTATTGAATAGCTTTTTTTGCGCTTCAAGCGCTTTTCGGCGATTATTTTCAATCACCAAATAGCTGCCAAGCAGCGTTATCAGTAATAATAAAGCAAAGAAAACAACATACGTCATTTCGGTTTGATTTCCCTTGAAAAGGTAATAAATGAATTCAGCTTATTTTGCTCTAAAGTCTGAATGAGCGCAATAAAATTAATATAAACGACTACCCCAGTTGAGCTTAGTGCGAAGTACATGATAGTAAGAGTAGTCTTTGGGGTGGATCAGGCGTAGTTTCTTATCTGCTTTTTTAATTATCACTTCATCGCCAGGCAATACAGCAAGCACCACATGACTATCGCAGCTGACTTGTAAGCTGTCGGTATTCTCTAAGCTGAGCTTTAAGCGTACTTCGTTATCGGCATCAACCACTAATGGTCGGCTTGATAATGTATGCGGAAACATCGGCACTAATGATATTGCATTTAGTTCTGGGGTCAAAATGGGCCCGCCACCCGACAGCGAATAGGCTGTTGAGCCCGTAGGGGTTGAGACAATTAAACCATCAGAGCGCTGAGAAAAAACAAAATCGTTATTAATGAAGGCTTCAAATTCAATCATGTGAGCGACTTTATCGGCATGTAAAACGGCTTCATTCACTGCTGAGTTAGCACTTTTTAATTCACCATGGCGATAAACTGCAACTTCTAATAAAAAGCGTTTTTCTTCAATATATTGACCACTTAATACTTGTTCTAAACTAGCTTCAAAGCCTTCTGGGTTTAAATCTGTTAGAAAACCTAAATTGCCTCTGTTTACGCCTATAACAGCAACATCAAATCGGGCTAATACCCTTGCTGCGCCAAGCATATTACCATCGCCTCCGACCACAATAGCGAGATCGGCACGTTCGCCAAGCTCAACCAGTTTGACTAACTTTTCCTTGGGGACATTGGTTAATTGATGACCGGTTCTCTGCTCTAATAACACGTCAAATCCTAACGCATTTAAAAAAGTGTATAAGCGCTGTAAAGTTGCAGCTGCACCACTGTGATTTGGTTTGCCAATTAAACCTATGGTTTTAAACGGTGATTCCATGATAAACGCATCAATAGTATTAATATCAGTAGAGTAACTCAAAAGTGACAAGTTTGAAAATAACCTTGAAATAAACTCACTACGCCCCGATATCCCCAGTATGCAGCAAGATGTAGATACTATGAATTTAAACCCTCGAGATCAGCAAATATTTTCCGCCGTGATGAGCCTGTACTGTAATGGTGAAGGTCAACCTGTCGCGTCAAGCCGTATTGCCAAACAAAAAGGTATGGCTGTGTGTTCTGCAACAGTTAGAAATGCGATGTCGCGCCTAGAAAAAATAGGCCTGCTGTATTCACCGCATACTTCTGCTGGACGGGTACCTACTAATGCCGGATTTGATTATTGGCTAAGTGAATTTTTCCCTCTGTCGCAGATTGCGCAATATTGGCAGCCTGCACAAGCGCAATTAGTCGAGATGGCGCATGGTATAAGCCAGCGTTATCAAGTATGTTGCTGCGTTGGTCTGCCGCAAGTAAGTTCTCAACACGTTTTTAGAGTTGAAGTATTAGATTTTGACAGCAATGATTGGCTTATTTTACTGTTAGATAGAGCAGGGCAAAGCCATAACATTTGTATTCATAAGCCGGATGATGCCTCTGACACCGTACGTTATCAATTTGCTACTTGGCTTAATACTGTATTCAGTCAGCAAACTTTAATGGAAGGCTTGTACCGTATGCAAGCAATGGCAAATACAGCACCACGAAACTGTCATGATTCGTTAAATCAATGGACCCGTGAGCTGAGCCATAAATTAGGCTCAGATAACAGTATCGTGGTCGGCGAAAATTATTTATATCGGCAAATTGATTGTGAACAAAGCTTAAATATTGGTGTCTCATTTTTGAACTTTGTAGAAGATAAGTTAGCTTTTAAAAATGGTGTGTCGGTTTTAAATACGTCACAATTGCCATTTACTGATTGTGACGAACTGATGGTGATCAGCGTGCCGTATTTTCAAAATCAAGAATATCAAAGTCGTTTTTGTGTAATTTGTCCTAAATCGGCGCAAATTGAAGCAATCATTCAAGAATTTAAATTAATCGAGTCATCTGGCTCTTGAATCTTTTGATTCAATCCCCATAATTACCGCAATTGAAAAGTATTGGAGCACTTAAATTATGTCTGAGCAGACAAAATCACCAGAGCAAGAAGTTGAATTAAACGAAGAATTAGAGCAAATGCAAGCAGACGTTGAAGCGGCTGTAGAAGCTGCTGACGCGCACGAAAGCGAAGAAGTTAGCCCTGAAGCTGAAATTGCTATGCTTTATGCTGAGCTTGAAGATGCGAAACAAACTATCGCAAACCAAAAAGATAGCGTAGTACGTGCCGCTGCAGACGTTGATAATATTCGTCGCCGTGCTGCACAAGATGTAGAAAAAGCGCATAAATTTGCACTTGAAAAGTTCGCTAACGAATTATTACCTGTTATTGATAATCTAGAACGTGCTATTGAGTTCTCAGACAAAGAAAACGAAACCTTAAAGCCATTGCTTGAAGGGATTGATATGACAGTTAAGAGCTTCAACGATGCGGTTGCAAAATTTGGTGTTGAAATTGTTAACCCACAAGGTGAGCAGTTTAATCCTGAATTCCACCAAGCAATGTCGATTCAACCAAGCAATGATGTAACACCTAACACTGTATTAGCAGTGATGCAAAAAGGGTATACATTAAATGGTCGTTTATTACGCCCTGCAATGGTGATGGTATCTAAAGCAGCTGAATAAAGAAGTCGCTTAGTAAAAAAATGCCCGTTAACTACGGGCATTTTTTTTGTTTCTAGCTCGGTGCCAAAGCTGGGCTATTAGTGTTAATACTAATGCGCTGAACATTAAGCTTGAAAATGGTACCGCACTTTGTGCATGCATTAAGGCTAAAATTGGACCGACTAATGCACCGCTGCCAAAGCGCAATGTACCAATAACCGCCGTAGCGGTGCCAGAACGCTCTTCAAACTGCATTAAGATCAATGCATCAGCATTACTAGCGGTAACCCCTAAACTCATCATCAGAGGAGCAATAGCTGCAACAATAAAATACAGCGATAGGTGTAATATGCTAAATGTGAGTAGGGCACTGCCAGCTACAAAGCCGACCGCTAATCCATAATACAGCATTTTTCGTGAACCAATACGTGGTACTAGGCGGGTATTTAAAAAGTTACCAAACATTAGCGCCATGACATTGAAAGCAAATAAAACACCAAATAATTGTTCTGATACTTTAAAGTAGTCAAGGTATACAAAGGGCACTGCGGTTAAAAAGCAAAAAAAGCCGAATGAGACAAACATTGAGCTGGCTATATCTGCTCGGGTATCTTTATTTTTAAATACGGTTTTATAGCTATCGAAAAATAGTGCAAAGCCTTTCATCGGGCTTTTGAAAATAGGGATATCGATTAAGTATATTTGTACCAAGGCTAAAATAACAAAGCTGTAACTAGCCAGTACTAAAAAGATTGTTTGCCAGTGAGATAAGCCCATGATCATTGATCCAACCGTTGGCGCGACTAAGGGCGCTACCATCATGATCATCGATACATACGACATTCCTTTAGCAGTATCTTGTTTATAAATATGACGAATTATCCCTGGCACCACAACGGTTGCTGCAGCACCTGTGAATGCTTGTACTCCCCGCAAAGCCCAAAATAGGTGAATGTCATTACAAAAGGCCAATGCGACAGAGCTTAAGCCAAACAATGCTAAGCCGACCTTCGTTAACACGCGACGACCAATTTGATCTGCGATTGGGCCAAAAAATAGCATTCCCAGCGCATAGCCAGCTAAATAAATGCTTAACGATATTTGTACATTAGGCATTGTGGTATTAAGGTCGTTAGCAATGACTAACATTGCCGGAAGATACATATCGATTGCCAGTGGCGTAATTGCAACAATACTGGCGAGTAAAGGTAATAGAATGCGTTTATTTAAAGAAACCGAGTCCTGCATGACTAACCCATTAAACAAAAAGAGGCTGCTATTGTAACAGCGACAATTAGTCTTGGGTACTTAGTTTGCATGCTAACTATCGCCTTTAACAGAAATATAACGCAACAGATGTTTTTACTGGCAGTCGATATATTCAATTGCAGGCTGGTTTGCTATTCTAAGAACAATTAAATTGTTAGTTAAGAGAATACAATGAAAAAATTAGTTTTGGCTGTGCTTGCCACCGCTGTATTAGCGGGTTGTAAAACATCACCAACAGGGCGTACGCAAATTGCGCTTTATTCTGATCAACAAATGAGTCAGATGGGTCAGCAAAGCTTTGCTGATATGAAAAAGAATCAAAAAATTAATAATAATCCTCAAGTAAATGCGTATGTAAAGTGTATTGCTGACGATGTGATTGCAGTATTACCGCAACAGTACGCAACTCAGGCGTGGGAAGTGGTGGTATTTGAAGACGATTCAGCTAACGCGTTTGCATTACCCGGTGGCTATATTGGTGTGCATACAGGGTTGTTAAAAGTGGCTGAAAATCAAGATCAGCTAGCAACCGTTATCGGGCACGAAGTAGGGCATGTAATTGCTGAGCACTCTAATGAACGCGTATCACAAAGTTCCTTGCTACAAACAGGTATGCAAGCGGGCAGTGCCGCACTTGAAATGGGCAATGTACAATATCGTAACGAAATTATGCAAGGTCTTGGTTTAGGTGCGCAGTACGGCGTTATTTTACCATTTAGTCGCTCTCATGAATCTGAGGCCGACCAAGTGGGTTTAGATTTAATGGCAAAAGCCGGATTTAATCCAAAAGAATCCGTAACACTTTGGCAGAATATGAGTAAAGCAGGCAGTGGTAATACACCTGAATTTATGTCTACTCACCCAGCACCTGCTAACCGCATTAAAGAGCTACAAGCAAAATTGCCACAAGCATTAAATGAGCAAAAAGCAGCAAAAGCGGCGGGTAAAAACCCACAATGTAAGCTGTAATAAACTTTTTTGGTGATATAAAAAAAGCCTGTGAACTGATGTTCACAGGCTTTTATTATTCTAAACGCTAGTTATGCGTTTTCAACAGCAGTACGTGGATCTACGTATGGCATGTTGAAGGCTTCAGCAACTTCTTTGTAAGTTACTTGGCCTTTGATCACGTTAAGACCTTTAAGGAAATTAGCGTCATCTAGTAATGCTTTCTTATAACCTTTGTTTGCAAGGTTAATGATGAAAGGCAATGTTGCATTGTTAAGTGCGAAAGTAGATGTACGTGGTACAGCACCTGGCATGTTAGCAACACAGTAGTGAACAACGTCATCAACGATGAAGGTCGGATCAGCGTGAGTTGTTGCTTTAGACGTTGCGATACAACCACCTTGGTCAATTGCAACATCAACAATTGCAGAGCCAGGCTTCATTGCTTTAATGTGTTCAGCAGTAACTAGTTTAGGTGCAGCAGCACCAGGGATAAGTACGCCACCAATTACTAGGTCAGCTTCAAGTACATGCTTTTCAAGTGCATCAGCTGTTGAGTAAATCGCTTTAACTTTATTACCAAACTGAGCGTCAAGTGCGCGTAGTACGTCAATGTTACGATCAAGTACGACAACTTCAGCACCAAGGCCAACAGCCATTTGTGCTGCGCTACGACCAACCATGCCGCCGCCAATAACAACAACTTTAGCTGGCTCAACACCCGGTACGCCGCCAAGTAGCATGCCACGACCATGGTTTGATTTTTCAAGCGCTTGTGCACCAGCTTGAATAGACATACGGCCAGCAACTTCACTCATAGGTGCAAGTAGTGGCAAACCACCGCGTGAATCAGTTACTGTTTCGTATGCGATACAAATTGCTTTGCTTTTGATTAGGTCTTCAGTTTGTGGAAGATCTGGTGCAAGGTGTAAGTAAGTGAAAAGAATTTGGTCTTCACGTAGCATTGCACGTTCAACGGCTTGTGGCTCTTTTACTTTTATAATCATCTCTGCTGTTGCGAAAACCTCAGCAGCAGTTGCTAGAATTTCTGCACCTGCCAGTGTGTAATCTTCGTTAGTGAAGCCAATGCCCATACCTGCATCAGATTCAACAAAAACTTGGTGGCCGTGGTTTACTAACTCACGAACACTAGCAGGGACCATACCTACACGGTATTCATGGTTTTTTATTTCTTTAGGTACACCGATAATCATAATATTGCCTTAATAGAACGGGATAAAATTTTTCACTATTATATTCATGTACTGGCAGTGTGTCTCACCTTTTTTAATCGGTATTCTAGTGATATAATCTGAAAACACCATTTAAACAGTATAAAAAACTAGTCGTTATTATGCATGAGTTATTAGACCGTATTGACCGTAAGATTTTAATAGAGCTACAGCACGATGGCCGAGTGTCTAATGTTGAATTAGCTCGACGTGTGGGGCTCAGTGCAACGCCCTGTTTAGAGCGTGTAAAAAAGCTCGAACGCGAAGGTTACATCGTCGGTTATAAAGCCGTGGTTGACCCTGCTAAACTTGGGCAAGGTTTATCGGTGTACGTCGAAGTGACAATCACGAAAACATCACCTGATGTGTTTGATGAATTTAGTGCTGCAGTTAAAAAGCATGATGAAATTATCGAATGCCATTTAGTCTCGGGTAACTTTGACTTTTTACTAAAAACCCGCGTAAATGATATGTCTGAATATCGTGGTGTATTAGGGGATATTCTGCTCAAGCTTCCGAACGTTAGTGAAAGCCGTACCTATGTTGTTATGGAAGAAGTAAAAGGCGAGCAAGGGGTGATTATTCGCCCATATATCGGCTGAATTATGCGCCATTTTTTAGTAACTACTTAAGTTGTATTATTGATACATGCGCGATTAATAAAAACCTGTTCATAATCAGGCCATCATGGTTAAGATAAAGTGCAACAAAAAGTATTTCCTGCTAAGGTATTCCATTGCTAAGAATGAGTACAAAGAAAAATGAGGAATAGCGAGTTATGCGCCTAAACGGTGTACAAAGACTATTAGAAACCGGTTTAATAATTAGCACCTTTGCCGCAATATTTATATTGTGTGCGCTGGTAAGCTTTGATCCTGCTGATCCGAGTTGGTCGCAAACAGGTTATGACAATGTAAGAAACATAACTGGAGCTGCAGGTGCGTGGATCGCCGATATTTTATTGCTGACATTTGGCTGGTTAGCTTATTTTGTGCCAGCTGCACTACAAATATTCGGCTACTTATTATTTAAGCAACCTCATAGAATATTTCAACTCGACTATACAACGTTATCGCTTAGAGTGATTGGTTTTGCATTATTTATCACTTCAGCAACGGCTATCAGTAGTATTAATTTTGATGATATTTATAATTTTTCATCCGGTGGGGTAGTCGGTGATGTGATAGCTTCAGCGATGATGCCTGCATTTAACTTTACCGGTACCTCGATTTTATTATTATGTTTCTTTTTTGCTGGATTAACATTATTAACAGGCGTGTCGTGGGTGCAATGTGTCGATTTTATTGGCGATTTGATCATGCGAGGTTATCGTTTTATTGCCCATCACTTAAAAGCATGGTTACAACGCGAACGCACTGCAAATACTGAAGTTGTAATTGAACAAGACCCTGTTAATGAGCAACAGACACGTAAAGAAACACCCGCCATTCGCTTTTCAGAACCAAAAGAGGATAGTGATAGTGCGGTGTCAAATCAAGACTCTCATCCTGCATTTGATGACTTGGATGATATTCTGGATCAAGAAATTAATTTTAGCGCCATTGATGATGAGCCAATGGACACTGCGGCTGCCTTAAATGCGCTTGATCAAAGCCATGTTACTGAGCCTGAAAAACCAGTTACTACTGTGGTTTCGCCAGCAAGACCAATGCCAAAACCAAAGAGTACCTATCAGCCTCCACCTACCGCAAAAGAAAAGTTTGAGCAGCTACTCGAAGAAAAGCCGCCAAGTACGCCATTGCCTACGCTTGATTTGTTAGATAGACCTGATAAAGCCAAAAACCCAATTTCACCAGAAGAGCTTGAAGCTGTATCGAGGTTAGTTGAAACTAAACTCCTTGATTTTAACGTTCAAGCTACGGTTGTTGCCGTATACCCTGGACCTGTTGTAACCCGTTTTGAGCTTGATTTAGCGCCGGGTATTAAAGTTTCTAAAATTACTGGTCTTGCTAAAGATTTAGCCCGCTCGCTATCAGCGGTTAGTGTCCGAGTGGTTGAAGTTATTCCGGGTAAAACCTATGTAGGGATTGAATTACCGAATAAACACCGTGAAATAGTGCGGTTATCAGAAGTAATCGACGCACCAAAATTTGAGCAAAATCCATCGCCACTGACTATGGTCTTAGGTAAAGATATTGCCGGTGAGCCAATCTGTGCTGATTTGGGTAAAATGCCGCATTTACTGGTGGCAGGTACCACAGGTTCTGGTAAGTCAGTGGGCGTTAATGTAATGATATTAAGCTTACTGTACAAATCAGGCCCTGATGATGTGCGTATGATCATGATTGACCCGAAAATGTTGGAACTTTCTGTTTACGAAGGTATCCCACATTTACTGTGTGAAGTGGTCACCGATATGAAAGAAGCTGCCAATGCGCTGCGTTGGTGTGTAGGTGAGATGGAACGTCGTTATAAGTTAATGTCGGCGTTAGGTGTTCGTAACTTAAAAGGTTACAACCAAAAGGTATTGGATGCGAAAGAGGCGGGTTACCCGATTCTCGATCCATTATTTAAAGATACTGATGGTATGAAAGAAGGACCAGACGAGTTAGGTAAGTTACCGAGTATCGTGGTGGTGATTGACGAATTTGCTGACATGATGATGATTGTTGGTAAAAAAGTTGAAGAGCTAATTGCCCGTATTGCGCAAAAAGCCCGAGCGGCAGGTATTCATTTAATACTAGCAACACAGCGCCCATCGGTTGATGTAATTACTGGTTTAATTAAAGCGAATATCCCAACGCGAATGGCGTTTCAGGTATCAAGTAAAATTGACTCGCGTACCATCTTAGATCAACAAGGCGCAGAAAACCTGCTAGGTATGGGTGATATGCTCTATTTACCGCCGGGCACCAGCGTACCGATACGTGTACATGGCGCGTTTGTTGATGACCATGAAGTACATGCGGTGGTGAATGACTGGAAAGCACGTGCAAAACCAAATTATATAGACGAAATTTTAAATGGTGACGCCACTGAGGATATTTTATTGCCAGGCGAAGCCAGTGAAAACGCGGATGAAGAATCAGATCCGCTTTATGATGAAGCCGTGTCATTTGTTGTTGAAACAGGCAAAGTGTCAGTTTCAAGTGTGCAGCGAAAATTACGTGTTGGTTACAACCGTGCCGCACGTTTAGTTGAACAAATGGAAACATCGGGTATTGTAAGCGCACCAGGTCATAACGGTGCCCGAGATGTATTAGTGCCCAATGGTGGAGCAAATTAAATGAAACAAATTAAATATTTAGCCTTAGCAATTAGCTGTTTTTTATCAGCATCAGTATTTGCAAGTGACAGTGCAACGGATGACAGCCAAGCATTACAAGATAAACTGGCCGGTTTAAAGAGTTTTCAAGCGCAATTTGCGCAGCAAGTTAATGACGACCAAGGCCAATCAATTATGCAAGGTGAAGGTACTATCGCCTTGCAACAGCCAATGATGATCCGTTGGCAACAAGCGAGCCCTGATGACACGTTATTTGTATCAAATGGCGATAAAACCTATTACTTCGACAGCTTTGCTGAGCAAGTAACGATTATGAATACTCACAGTTTGATTGATTCAACACCGTTTGTATTACTTACCTCCAAAGATCCGGCGCAATGGCAAAAGTACCAAGTACACGCCACGGATACTGGGTTCAGTGTTACACCTAATAAAGGCGTTGAAAGCCAAGTTGAACAGCTGGATATTGTGTTTGCAGCAGATAAAGTTGGCTTAGCATCATTACTGGTTAAAGACAGCTCAGGGCAATCATCTACGTTTACTTTTAGCGACACTAAAGTAAATCAAAGCCTTGCTACTTCAACCTTTGAGTTTAGTATTCCAGAAGGCGTTGAAATAGACGATCAAAGTCAAGGTGAGTAATTTAGGCTTTAATTTTGGCCCCGATGTGCGCCCACTTGCGGCGCGCATGCGACCAACCAGTTTAGATCAGTATATTGGCCAGCAACATCTATTAAGCCGAGATAAGCCTCTCTATCAAGCTATTTTAGCAGGGCGTTGCCACAGTCTTATTTTGTGGGGGCCGCCGGGCGTTGGTAAAACGACCTTAGCGCAAATTATTGCCAACCATGCCGATGCGGCGCTGATTCAAATGTCGGCGGTAACGGCAGGCATTAAAGACATTCGTGATGCGGTGAGTGAAGCGCGTACTAACCTTGAAGGTCTTGGCCAACGTACCTTACTGTTTGTTGACGAAGTACATCGTTTTAATAAATCTCAGCAAGATGCGTTTTTACCACATATAGAGGATGGTACCTTTATTTTTGTTGGTGCTACCACCGAGAATCCCTCGTTTGCACTAAACAATGCGATTTTATCGCGAGCACGAGTATATGTCCTAAAATCGCTGCAAGACACTGATTTACATCTTGTTATTGAGCGAGCGCTTGCAAGCGATGATGAACTGAAAAATAAAACGGTGGTACTTGCACAAAATGCTAAACAAGCGTTGTGCCAAGCCAGTGATGGCGATGCTCGTAAAGTGCTTAATTTACTTGAGCAGGCGATTGATTTAACCGTAGAGCAAAACGGTCAATACTTAGTTGATGAGCACGTACTCAGTCAAGTATTGCCAACGCATTTAGCCAAGTATGACAAAGGGGGTGATGAATTTTACGATTTGATCTCAGCCTTTCATAAGTCAGTTCGAGGTAGCTCCCCAGATGGTGCTTTGTATTGGTATTGTCGTATTTTAGCCGGTGGCGGCGATCCGCTGTATGTTGCAAGGCGGTTACTCGCCATCGCCACTGAAGATATTGGTAATGCTGATCCGCGTGCCATGGAAGTGGCCCTCAATGCATGGGATATATTTCAGCGAGTTGGACCAAGTGAAGGCGAGCGTGCAATTGCACAAGCTACGATTTACCTAGCTAGCGCACCGAAGAGTAATGCGGTGTACGCGGCGTTTAATCAAGCCAAGGCGGATGCGCAGAACGAGCCTAGCTATCCGGTGCCAGAGCATTTACGTAATGCACCAACTAACTTAATGAAAGACTTAGGCTATGGTGCTGAGTATCGCTATGCGCACAATGAAGAAGGCGCCTATGCTGCAGGAGAAAAGTACTTTCCAGAGCAGATAGCCGATAAGCAATATTACTTTCCAACGGATCGTGGCTTAGAACAAAAAATAAAGCAAAAGCTCGACTATTTGAAAGAGCGCGATCATCACAGTGACATAAAACGCTATGACAAGCCTTAAGATATATCTCATGATTGCCGCAGGAGGAGCCTCAGGTGCCTGTTTACGGTTTTTTATTAGTGAAACCATGCTAAAACTACTTGGTAGGGGATTCCCTTTTGGCACGTTGACGGTTAATATTCTTGGTTCATTGTTGATGGGCGTATTATACGGTTTGATAGAGCGCGAAATTATCACCGTTAGCCCCGCTAAAACCCTTATAGGGATTGGCTTTCTAGGTGCTTTGACCACCTTCTCGACATTTTCAATGGATTCGTTGTTGTTATTACAACAAGGTCACTTTTTTAAAATGGCCCTCAATATCACCTTAAATGTGGTGGTGTGTATTTTTATGGCTTGGCTGGGCCTTCAGCTGGTAATGCAAAAAGGTTAAAAACTAACATGTTAGATTCTAAATTATTACGTCAAGATCTCGAGCAAACAGCTGCGCGTCTAGCAGCACGTGGTTACGAGCTAGATACTGCGACTGTCAGCGCACTTGAAGAAAAACGCAAAACATTACAAGTAAAAACACAAGAATTACAAAGTGAGCGTAACAGCAGCTCCAAAGCGATTGGCCAAGCTAAAGCTAAAGGCGAAGATGCACAACCATTGTTAGATGCAGTAAGCAACTTAGGCGCGCAACTTGATAGTGTTAAAGCTGAGCAAGACGCTATTTTAGAAGAGCTCAAGCAAATTTCTTTAGCTATCCCCAATTTACCTGATGAATCAGTACCAGCGGGCGCTGACGAATCTGACAACGTTGAGATTTCAACCTGGGGCGAGCCTAAAAAGTACGATTTTGCAGTAAAAGATCATGTAGACTTAGGACAAGATTTAAACGGCCTTGATTTTGAAATGGGCGTTAAAATTACCGGTTCACGCTTTACTGTAATGCGCGGCGCGATGGCCCGCATGCACCGTGCACTAGTGCAATTTATGCTAGACACGCATACAGATAAAAACGGTTATACAGAAATGTACGTACCGTATTTAGTAAACCGCGACAGTTTATACGGTACAGGCCAATTACCTAAGTTTGCAGAAGACTTATTCCACACTAAAGGTCTTGTAAACGATGACGGTGAAGAACAAGAAGGTTTTAGCTTAATTCCTACTGCAGAAGTACCATTGACAAACAGCGCGCGTGACGAAATTTACGACGAAAAAGATTTACCAATTCGTTTAACTGCCCACACTCCGTGTTTTAGAAGTGAAGCTGGCAGTTATGGCCGTGATACTCGTGGCCTTATTCGTCAGCACCAGTTCGATAAAGTTGAGCTAGTACAGCTGGTAAAACCAGAAGATTCAATGCAAGCATTGGAAGAGCTAACAGGTCACGCAGAGCAAATATTACAAGCACTAGAGCTACCATACCGTAAAGTAATTTTATGTATGGGTGACATGGGCTTTGGCTCAGCAAAAACCTACGATTTAGAAGTATGGTTACCAGCGCAAGATACCTACCGTGAAATCTCATCATGTTCAAACATGGTTGATTTCCAAGCGCGCCGTATGCAAGCACGTTTTCGTCGCGCGGGTGAGAAGAAGCCAGAGTTACTGCATACACTCAATGGCTCAGGCCTAGCAGTAGGACGTACTTTAGTGGCTATCTTAGAAAACTACCAACAAGCGGATGGTTCAGTAGTCGTGCCTGAAGTACTTCGTTCATATATGAACGGCCTTGAAGTAATTAAATAAGCTTTAGAGCTGTAAGCTTTAAGAAGAGAAGCCGCTGTTTGTAATGAACAGTGGCTTTTTTGTAAGTTCAATTTATAGGTGCAAGGTTAAAGGCGAGCGAAAAAGTTAGTTAACTTGAACTTTGGTTAAGAGATTTACTCAGATACTTATTAAAAGTATTAATATTATTTTTATTCTCCTAAGCTCAGGTTAGTTATCTAGGGTGATTAAAAATCATTTAAAAGAGTAACGTAAAATGCGTTTTAATACCGACGTATATTGCTTAAAAAATCCACCTGTGTTGTAAGCAATACCATGTTTTTTTAGTACGGCTTGCACCTTAGGAGCAACTTCTTGATAGCGCGATGATGGCATGTCAGGAAATAAATGGTGCTCTATTTGACAGCTCAAATGCCCCGTTAATATATGAAACCAATTAGCGCCGTTAATATTTGATGAACCTAAAACTTGGCGATAATACCACTGACCTTGAGTTTCATTTACGCAGTCTTGCTCGTTAAAGGTTTTAGTTTCTTCGGTAAAGTGACCACAAAAGATGATGGTTGATGTCCACAAATTACGAATTAAATTAGCAAGAAAATTACCAGCTAAAACCCACAAAAATAATGGACCAGCTAATAGCGGGAATAACGCGTAATCTTTAATTAACTGGCGCGCACCTTTACTAAAAAAGCGTCGTTTTAACATCGCGTGAGACACGTCAGTTTCGCGGCTTTCTTTCTTTTTACCCATAAATACACGCTCAGCTGCCAGCTCATGGTATGACACACCCCATTGAAACAATACAGTTAAGTTTATATAGGTAATAAACTGCCATATATTTTTCAAACGCCATTTAAAGTCATTACTCAAGCGTAGCAAACCATACCCAAAGTCACGGTCTTTACCAATAATATTGGTGTAGGTATGATGCTCAAAGTTATGCACGCGGTGCCAGCTTTGGCCATCACATGCTATGTCCCATTCATAGTGTTGGGAGTTAAGTTGTTTGTCGTTCATCCAGTCGTATTGGCCATGCATGACATTGTGACCAATTTCCATATTATCAAGGATTTTAGCTAATGCGAGTAGCAATACTCCCGCAACCCATAGCAATGGTTGAATAAACCCAAGCATTAATAGAATACGTCCGCTCCATTCACATAGGCGCTGTTTACGTACAATAGAGCGAATATAGTCGGCATCTTTTTGACCCACTTTATCAAGCGTCTGCATTTTTATAGCATCTAATTCGCTTGCTAGTTGCTCATAGTTAATAGTTTTCATAATTGTAACTCCAAATCACTAACAGGTTGGCTGACACACAGTTGAATGAGCTGTTCGCCGTTATCTGATAGTTCACCAGTTTTTAAATTACGTACCACGCCAGACTTTTTAATACATTGACACTGATGACAAATTCCAATGCCACAGCCGCGTTTTACTGGCAGCTGTTTTGCTTCAAACTGTGTTAGTAGCACATCAGTATTTGTTACAACATGTGCATGGTTATTAATTTTAACATTAAGTTGGCCTGCGTTATGGGTGCTTGGCAGGGCTAAACCGAACGCTTCTTGGTTATAATTTAATGCGTGTTTTTTAGCAAAATCACTGACCGTTTGCATAAAGGTTAAAGGACCACAACAATAAACATCAGGTTTTTCTGCGAGGTTAATATGGCTGGTAATCTGATTTGATTGTTCGCGGGTTAATAATAAAAATGAAAAGTGCTTAAATCGCAGAGCCAATTCGCTAAGTTCATCAACACATTGATGTTCAGACGTTTTTGCGTAATACACTAATATGACATTGGTGGATATTTGGCCAAGATGTTCGTCAAGCATAGCGAGTATTGGCGTGATACCAGAACCTCCCGCGATAAAAGTGACTGGTGCGCCAGTGTTTTTAAATATAAATTCACCACTTGGCGCGGTGATACTACACCACGAACCAGCTTGCAGTGTTTCTTTAAGTAAACCAGTAAAGCGCCCGAGTGCATTTGTTTTAATTAGTAAGCGCACAAGCCCAGTGTTTTTAAATTGTTGAGCGCTTGAAACAATAGTAAAAACACGCGTTAATAACCGCCCATTTATTTCAACTGTTAAGCTAATATGCTGTCCAGCAATGTGAACAGGCCATTGTTTACTTGGCTTAAGTTGAATACTTAAATATTCACCCTTGTGTGATTCTGTATGGATCACTTGTGCTCTAAATTGGCCTGCACGCCATGCAGGTTTAAATACCTGCATAATTGGTTCTATATAACCTGCAAAACTTTGATGGTGTAAAAACCATTTTGAAAATTGGTCTAATGCCTGCGTAAACATCGTCATTACATCTCTTTCTAAACCGAGTGCTTATTGGCCTGTGTTTTCTTTATTTAAGGGTAAGCACTGAAATAATTACTTTAATAATTTGAGCGTACACCTGTAAGTTCAAATTTCAGCGCACAAGTGTACCTTGAAATTTTTGATTTTCAATACGTATAGAGTAATTATTCTATTGTTTTTATTTGTAACTTACGTAAGGCACGTTAAATTGCGGAATATAAAATGATAAGCATAGAATTATTTAAAGCTTCAACTATCTGATTTTTAGTATTTATATTTCATGTGGTTATAGAGGCACTTTTAGGCTGCAAACTTATCAACCTGCAATGGTAACCAAATAATCATAATGTTAAAGCGAGCCATGAATATCTGTTGCATTCAACCTTTTTTCACCTTGTGATTATTTTTCAAAATGGTTTAATACGGCTAACCATATTCTTTTAATAAAGCTTTGGTTATTTGGACTTTTTAGGTTTACGCGACAGCAAATCACACGAGTAATTATTGAAGTTGAAAAAGACTAAGTAATTGAATAAAAATAGTAATTAGACTATGGTTGATATATTAATAATAAATAAAAACGAGCAATTCTATAGGCTCCTTTTGTATCTACAAGGATTGAGCAAGTGCCTAAGTCAGTATCAATTACAATCAGTGATGAGTTTTCCAGAATCAAATTACTAAAAAATAGAACGCCAGAAACATCTGAAGAAGAAGCAAAAAATGCATTTGCTCTTTTATCTGAATACAGAGATGGTGGAGTATACATAGCAAATTATTCTGGGTCGAGTGAGTGGGAAAGGCACCCAATAGGTGACGAGTTCGTTCAGGTTCTCGGTGTGAAACGACCTTGATTCTTTTAGACGGGGAAATCGAGCAGCGCAATACATTATTTTCAGGTCAAATGTTGGTAATTCCAAAGGGGGTTTGGCATCGTTTTGAATCACCTAATGGCGTTAAAGTAATGACTATAACACCACAACCTACCGAACACAGTTTAGAGTTGCCAATTGGTATGTAATGACGGTGTTATTGATGTCGAGTATTTACAATAAATCCCGAACTGTCGGTATTTCATTTGTCTTACTGCCAACTGTTTGGTGGAATAACGTGAGACCTGCCTCACAATTAACTGCTGAGACAAGGTGTGATTTATCAGCAATGTGTTTACTTGCTCCGTGAATAGTTTTGCCATCGAAGGCAATGATAGGATGGGCTGATTTAACGTGGTTTTGATTGACCCAGCTGTACATCGGCAGTAGTAATAAGTCAGTATCAACAGCTCTAAAAATCCGAGCAATACTATGTCGAGTGGGTATATCATTTTCGAAAGAGCGAAATCCCCTTAACTGATCAAGCTTACTATCACCATATACATCAATGTTTTACCAGTTTCCCCCCCCCGATTTGACGGCAGTAATAATCAGAAAAAGCACATCAAATAAATTATTATGCTGATTTATATGTGAACGATTGTCTTTGACGAGCTCTAAATGTGAGAAGAGTGACATAGTAAGTTTAAGATAATGAAATTTATGTATTAGGTCATAAATAGTGTTTATTTACAAAGTGTGATCCCCGCATGACTCAATAGGTGAGTTATGCGTTAGCAGAAGGACTTGCCTCGTGAATATTTATTCATGTTTTATTAATCATATAAATGTATAATCCAATTAAGAAATTTCAAATTATATTTTGACTTTTCTTAACCGCTCACTGCATTATTGAAATAATGATTACATTTAAGAAGGAATATGAGTAGTCATGGATAACTATATCAACAATATCGTTTTAGCATCTCCTAAGCAGTTATTAGAACGCTTTCAACAAAGTAAAACTGACTATGACACAGAATTTCACATTATAGTCGCTGACAGGTACAATAATCGCTATTCTGGTTTCTTTATAAAATATGACCCTGAAATTAAAATGGTATTGCTAACTGATAAAGAGCGTGAAATTTCTTTTATTGATACAGATAGTATTGTAAATATTTCTATTTATGATTTCGCAAAGCATGAGCGCTTTTTATTAGGCCAAGAACCGATTAAACTAGTATCTCCATTTAAAGCAGATGATATTGAAACGTCTGTAACTTTAATTAAGTCTGCGCTTAATAACACTCATGGGCTTGACTTTAATTTCACTATTGATGAAGTGTCAGCTGAAAACACTGACAAAATTAAAGCTATTCTAGAAGTGCTTGGTGATACTCTTATGGCTGTTGCTAATGATGACTTCAGTAAAGAATATATTAGTCAAATAACCGATTTTTATATTAAAAATGAGCCAAGAGATGGCGTTCGCTTTAAAAAAACGAATTCTACAATTTTGGTGAGATTCAATTTTGAAGGTGAGCTTCCTGCTGAACTTCAAACAAAAATTGAAAACGGAATAAACAACGTATTCTGATTTATTCAAATTTTTATGTGTACTTTTCAACTCAAAATAAGGAATGATAATGGGACTTAAAGAGAAAAAAGCAGCAAGAGATTTCCAAGAAAACAACCTTGAAGATCTAAAGAAAAAAGTTTTTGATGCTGCAAAATTTGAATTTGAAATAGAAATTGATTGGGATAGTTTGTCAGTTGATAATTATGCTCATCTTTATAGTCAGACTTGGACTCAAATTTACTTCGAGCCAATGATTATTGCGTTCAGCAAAATGTGTGCTGATAGCTTTTCTCAAGAAGCAATTCAAGACGATTTGAAAAAAGTTGTTATTCAAAATATTGGTGATATCAGCAATGCCAATAAATACTCTTCATACAGCAATGGCGTGTTGACATTAAACCATTCATCAATTGCCAATGCAGAAAACCAAATTGAAGATCGCGCAAAAGCTCTACAAGATACTGTAGAAAATGCTCTTTAATTAAAAGTAAGCCATGTGCATAGTGATTTATTAGTTTATGTGCATGGTTTTTTTAGCGAAAACACCTCAGTAAATATATTCCCATCAAATTACCCGTGCATTTTATGATGCTATAGTCTGTTCTTAGAACACAAAGGTTGTTTAACTATTTGCATAGGAAACGGCGATAAAATATGGTGATATTTTAAATCTATTAACCTTGTAATGGTCAAAATATTAGAAGCTTTGAAAGCTTAAAATACTAATTGATGTGGTTTTTCTTTAATTTTCGATCCAAAGCTGAATAGGCGAATAATTTTTGATGATTATAATGAAGTATTTTATATGTTGTGGTTCATTAGAAATACCTTTAATTAGTGCAGATTTAATGGCCTCTGCAGAGCTTTCAAGTACTGACATTATGTTCCTGCTATGGGATAGATAACGATCGGAATATACAAAAACAAGAGAACAGGTATTTCTTTTTCCTTCACCTGCATATTCACCCCAGTAAAATACAATAATCCTCATTTCCAATGCGGTGACAACTAAAATGATATGGAAAAATATATTTTTTCCCGCATTAAATCAGTTAAAGAAAAACCTTGTCATCTCAACAGCACACTGATTGAATAATCTGCTTACTTTGGCGTTATCAGCAGCAATTTTGCATCTTTTCCATCGGTTAACACCGCGATATTACCCTCGGTTGTAACAAATACATCCCGCAAACGTCCAGTTACCTCTGGTAAAACATGAGTCTGGGTAAATTCACCATTCGCTAAATTAACGCTGTAGAGCTTTTTATCGACCAGCGTAGTGATTAGCACATGCTGTTGTAGTGAGGGAAAAGCT
Organism: Pseudoalteromonas sp. SR44-5; assembly: GCF_014163675.1. Lineage (NCBI taxonomy): Bacteria > Pseudomonadati > Pseudomonadota > Gammaproteobacteria > Alteromonadales > Pseudoalteromonadaceae > Pseudoalteromonas > Pseudoalteromonas sp. SR44-5. The sequence continues at coordinate 7,599 of NZ_JACJDT010000053.1, read as the reverse complement.
AAATGCTTTGAGCCATAATAAGCCATGCCAGAAGGGGCGATTGAGGGCGTCCAATCAACCGTTGGTTTAGCCATTCCAGGGTATTCTCTAAACGGTGAAATACGTGCTTGTGAGTAATCATCTCCGTTGGTGATCACCGGCCAGCCGTAATTGGTGCTTGGGGTTAAATAGTTTAGTTCGTCGCCGCCTGCGGGGCCGTGTTCGTGGCTAACAATTTGCTGTGTATCGTAATCATAAACCAAGCCTTGCAAGTTACGGTGCCCGAGTGAGTACACAGCATGAGCTGCAGGATTTTTGTGATTAATAAATGGGTTATCGTTTGGTATCGTGCCGTTTAAGTTTATGCGTAATGTTTTGCCAAGTTGACTGGTCATAACCTGTGCTTGCTCACGGTAGTCAAAGCCATCGCCACTTGAAAACAATAAGGTATTATCGGGTAGGACAAGAGCGCGGCCAGAGTAATGCTGCGGTGTGTCTTTATCAGTGGCAACTTTATAAATAATTTTTGGCGTTGAAAATTGCGCACCATCAAACGTAGCTTTGGCAATAACGAGCCTATTTGCATCAAGCTCACCTTGAGCGTAAGTGAATATAATTTCTTTTGATTCACTGTAATTTGGCGAAAGCACTATATCGAGTAGGCCGCCTTGGCCTGCAACGTATAAGCCCTCGAAATCTAGTTTAACTCGGGTTTGTTGGTTGTTTTTAATGATAACAATATGACCATCACGTTCCGTGACAAACCAGGTATTGCTTGGGAGTTTAACCATGCTCCACGGTGAATTGAGTCCCGTTGCTAAGGTATCAGCAGTGTATTGCTGTTTTGGTAGCTCTGCACTGGCGTTACAAGAAAACGCTAAAAGCGAGAGTAGAGTAATACAACGTAGAGATTGTTTACCCTGCAAGCCTTTGCTACTGTAAGAAAAAAGTTTCATTTTAAGTTGAGATAACCATGTCGTTTTTAACACGTATACTCCCTTCATTTTTAGTTTCTTGGTTACTTACATTTACACTCGCTAGCTTGTTTCATAGTCAATACGTTGTCAATCAATTAGTTAATGTGGGTGTTGTGGTGGGCTTTAATGACCGTGTTAACTTAACCCTTGAAGATTGGCTCGGCTTGCTACCGACCTATGGCGCTATTATTGCTATTGCACTTGCCATCGCGTTTTTGGTTACCTGGCTTATTGCTAAAAAAGTTAAAAAACAAGGTGCGCAATTATTTGTAATTGCGGGTATTGTGGCGTTTGCTACGGCTTTAATTGCTATTGAGTCAATTATGAATATTACTATTATAGCGGGCGCAAGAGGCTGGGGTTTTTATATGCAGCTGCTTGCAGGGGCTGTAGGGGGTTATGTTTTTGCTAAGTTGAGCAATGGTTGTCATAGTAAAAATGAACTCATCTAGTTTTACACAGAGATAATCATTAAGGTTTTTAATTATTCCTTAAGATTTGATGCACAGCGGATGCAAAGCTATAGAAATAACCTGAGGCCTCACCTTTGTAGCTTTTCAATTAATTGAGGCTTGAACTTGTTGGTTGGTATTGTCCTTGTTGCATAAAGTCTTCTAAAAACCATGCAGCAAACTCATGTCGGCCTTCTATATCGGCTTTGCTGTAAATATCGGACGCTTGTTGGCGTACGGTTTTTTCTTTTGTGCTTCTTAGTGCGCTTATTTCTTTAAAGCTTAAGCCTTTAAGTAATAACATCGCGACTTCTTGCTCACTGCGAGTCAATGTCCATTGTGAAAATTGGGTTTGAATAACACCACTGTATTCATGACGCGCATCCATCATTGTCTGTGATATGTTTTTAAGTTCTTTTTTTGAATGCACTAATTCTTGTTTCAGCGCATTAATATTGGCAGTACGCGCACGAATATCGCTAATTAAGTAAATAGCACAGGCTGCAGAAATGACAACGATTAAGCCCTCAGAAAAAATATGCCACTGCGGCACGCCTAAATGTATATCCGTTAGTACATCAAAAAAGTTTAGCACCATTATTATTAACAAGGTGGCTGCTATTAACTTGTCTCTCATTAAAACCTCTATTATCAATGCCTTATAAATACAATGGACAAATGTACCATAGCGTAAATTTCGCTTTTTTTGGGTACGTTAAGGCGTTTGCCTGATGATTTAACAGCATAAAAAAGTCATGGTTGATTCTATAAAGTTAATCAAATGTGAACAAGCGAAATGCTGTTAAATTTTACAAAAAAAATGCGTCATTTTTTGCGTATTCAATATACGTTATTTTTTTTCTCTACGGTGGCTTTATTAACATTTAATCCTGTGTTTGCTTCGCAAAATTTAGCACCTATAGGGCTTTCGTCACTCAGTGGTTTTGATGTTGAATTTGCGCCGATTCAAAAAACAGAGTTTATTAACGGGCAAAGTTTAATTGGTGAAGTCAATTTCAAGCCCGGGGTCAATTATACGGTGCTGTTTGCGTTTGATGTACAGCAAGTTCGTTACTTATACCCTAACGGCAGCATGGTAGAAAAGGGCGCCACTATCGCAAGCGTTGAGGGCAGTGATGTACACCATTTTTTAGATGCCTATCAATCAGCAAAAGACATGCTCGCTATTGCTAAAAGCCATTACGACATAAACCAACAGCACTTAAAAAACAAAATAATAAGAAGCTCTGAATGGGTTGAAATCACAAAAAGCTATTTTGAAGCCAAGCTAAATTTTGAACATATGCAACATCAAATGGCATTTTTAAACATTGATGACAGTGAAAACGTGACCTTAGTGAGTCCAAAAACGGGCATTTTAAAACTCACCAATGAGTCGGGAAACCGTGTAATGGGTGACACCGCGTTTGATATTATCGATGCAAGTAGTATTCGCGTTAAGATTAAAGTCCCACTTAGTTTTACCAACACGTTAGCGCATTTTAAGCTGTCACAACATTGCAGCTTAAATATTGAGAGCTATGACAGTATTGCAGATAAATACCATCAAATTGTGTGGGCGACACCAAGCTCAAATGAGTGCCAGCTACACTGGGGCAAACCATCAAAGTCACACCGGTAAATAAATTAACGGGCTTTAAAATAGCAAAGTCAGCGGTGTTTGAATTTGAAGATGTTAATTACATTGCTTTGAAGTCTGGCGATAACCTTGAGTTACTACCGATTGAGCTCAAAGGTTCACAAGGCAAAGACTATGTATTTACTGCCAATAAAAACCTAGATGATCAGCAGGTACTAATAAGCTCGGTAAGTGCGCTACAAGGTATGTTGCTTCACTTAGGGAGAGAGTAAATGTTAAACCAGCTTATTAAATTTTCACTTACTCAGCGTTTGTTTGTTAGTATTTTTGTTATTGTTGCTATGGCCATTGGCGCTAAATCTTGGTTAAGTATTCCGGTGGATGCTTTTCCAGAAATATCACCCACTCAAGTTAAAATAGTTTACAAATTACCCGGCATGAACGCCCTTGAAATAGAATCGCAAGTAACACGGGTGATTGAAACCGAATTACTGGGTATTCCGTCACAGCAAATGCTGCGCTCTACCACTCTACCACTAAGTATTCTATTACTGATATTACCATTGACTTTGAAGAGGGCACCGACATTTATTGGGCGCGTCAGCAAGTGAATGAGCGTTTATTAAATATTTTGCCCACCTTGCCCAGTAATATTAGTGGCGGCATGGCGCCAATGAGCACGCCTTTGAGCGAGGTGTTCATGTTTACCATAGAAAGTACTCACTTATCGCTGATTGAAAAAAGAGAGCTTTTAGATTGGCAAATTCGTCCATTACTGCGCACTGTAACCGGCGTTGCTGATGTAAATAGCCTTGGCGGCTTTTCAAAAACCTATGAAATACTTCCCAATACTTTATTGATGCAACAGCATCAAGTCAGCTTTGATGAAATGAAATTGGCAATCACGCAAACAAATCAAAACGGTGGCATAGGGCGCTTAGAAAAAGGCAACGACACCTTAATTTTGCGCACTGAGGGAAAATACAAAGATATAACCGCCATTGAAAATACCGTGATTAAGTCCACTCAAAATAAGGTTATTCGGTTAAGTGATATTGCCACGGTACACGTTGGCAGTTTAACCCGTTATGGCGCAGTTACTAAAAACAGTGAAGAGGCGGTACAAGGGCTTATAATTGCGCTTAAAAATAGTAATACAGCGCAAGTTGTTGAAGATGTAAAAGATAAACTTCGCACCATTGAAGCGTCATTACCGCAAGGCACAAAAATTAATGTGTTTTACGACCGTTCTAACTTAATAAATACCGCAATTAGCACCATTACTAGCGCACTAGGCCAAGCGATTATTTTAGTGATAGTGCTACTTGCCTTGTTTTTAGGTGATATTCGCTCTTCATTGGTGGTGTCTTTGTCTTTACCTATGTCGGCATTGCTGACATTTATAATGATGAAGCAGTTTGATTTATCGGCTAATTTAATGAGTTTAGGTGGCTTAGTGATTGCCATTGGTATGCTGGTGGACTCATCGGTAGTTATTGTTGAAAACATAGTGAATCGGTTGGCTAATAATCAGCACCTCCCTCGGCTGCATGTTATTTATCGCGCCTGTAAAGAAGTCGCGGCGCCAGTGTTCTCAGGCACAATTATTATAATTATCGTGTTTTCACCGCTATTAATGTTAACAGGGTTAGAGGGCAAGTTATTTACCCCAGTGGCGTTAACTATCGTGTTTGCCATGCTAAGTGCGCTATTGTTGTCGTTAACGGTTATTCCAATTTTAGCCTCATTGTTATTAAAAAATGAACCCGTAACCCAGCCTAAAATGGTCACGCTATTACAAGGTTTTTATACTAAAACACTTGCCCAAGCAATTAAAAAGCCGGTGGCTATTAGTGTTATATCAGTTGCTGTTTTAGTGCTCAGTGGGGTGTTATTTCAGGGGCTTGGTAAAAGCTTTATGCCCGTTTTAGATGAAGGCGACATTATTGTGCAACTGGAAAAATCGCCGAGTATTTCCTTGCAAGCCTCGCTGGATATCGATAAACAAATTGAAGCCACACTGTTAAAAAACACCCCAGAAATCGTACAAATTGTTGCCCGTACCGGCTCCGATGAACTCGGGCTTGATCCTATGGGGTTAAACGAAACCGATGTATTTATGGAATTAGCGCCAAAAGATACGTGGCGTTTTGACTCCAAAGCGCTGCTAATCGAGGATATTCGACAAACACTTGCGCAATTTCCAGGGGTAAATATTGGCTTTACTCAGCCAATACAAATGCGGGTATCAGAAATGCTCACCGGTGGCACCGGTGATATTTCGATTAAAGTATTCGGTAATGACATTGCGACACTTGCCTCATTAGCTGAAAAAGTCACTGCACTTGCCACTAATATTGACGGCGCAAGTGATGTGCAAATGGCGCTTATTGAAGGGGGTAAATACGTAAATATTAAACTTATTCCTGAGGTTGCCAGTCAGTTTGGTTTAACCACCGAAGGATTAAGCGATTATTTAAAGTCGCAATTAGAAGGCCTACAGGTATCGGCACTGCAAGAAGGAAACCGCGAGATCCCTATTGTGTTTAATGCACAAAAAGGCGAAAGCGCAGCACACTTTGAGTTATCGTCAATGAGCGCATTAAAACAAAAGTTAATTTTAATGCCCGACAACAGCCTACTGCCACTTGAAGAGGTTGCTAATATTAGCTTTAAAACGGGGCCATTGTTAATAGAGCGAGAAAAAGCAAAGCGCTTTGCGTCTGTAAGCGTTAATGTGGATAACCGCGATGTGGTTAGTTATGTGAATGAACTGGAAGCTAAAATTAATAGCAGCATAAAATTACCCAGTGGTTTTACCTTGTCGTTTGGTGGCGAATTTGAAAGCCAGCAACGTGCAACACAAAACTTGCTGGTGCTTATTCCGGTGGCATTAATACTGATTTTCATTATTTTATTTACCACGTTTAAATCGTTATCTAAATCAACGCTGATAATTGCTAATATTCCGTTTGCGTTAATGGGGGGAGTGATTGCCCTATTTATTAGTAATGAATACCTGTCGGTGCCTGCATCGGTTGGTTTTGTTGCTTTACTTGGCGTAGCGGTACTCAATGGTATTGTGATGATCAGCTACTTTGAGCAAATGAAAATGTTTTCTGCCAATGTAACGCAGCGCATTTTAGATGGCGCAAGCAGACGCCTTCGCCCAGTGTTAATGACAGCCACAACCGCCATGTTTGGTTTACTGCCACTGGTATTTGCCACCGGCCCTGGCGCTGAGATTCAAAAACTATTGGCAATTGTGGTTATTGGCGGGTTAATTACCTCTACAATTACAACACTTTATTTATTACCTATCTTTTATGGTTGGTTGGAGAAAAAACATGGCTGAACAGTTACTTTTTACCCTAAATGTACCCACAAACATAAAAGATGAAGTGGTTGATATATTAATTGGCATAGAGTGCATTACCGGCTTTAAATTAAAAAACATTGAAGGCTACAGTAAAGAGCACAGTGAATTTGATATTGCCGAGCAAGTAGAAGGGCATCGCAGTTTTTATCAGTTTGAGGTGCATATATTATTAGCGCAGCTGCAAACAATTAAAACGGCATTAAGCCCTGTGTGCCAATACACCCCATTAAAATATTGGGTTACGCCTATTGTTGAAAGCGGGCACCTTAGATAGTGTAGTTAGAATTATAGGCTGTTGCTTCGAGCAGCCTCTTTTTATAACTAAATACAAAATAGCTAAAAAGAGGTCACAATATTGCTATAAGTTAATATTGTTCGAAAAAGTTATTAGTGTAGATCTAGCAACTATACTATGCCATTGCTAAAGCGCTATTTAGCAATGCTGGCTTTTTCATTCGTGCTTAGGCTTGGTTCGCAATATGCGTTATCTACAGGCTCTAGAGTTACTTTACCTCCAGCATTTACTACTACACATTGCGTATTTTTATCTAGTTTGTGCTTTTGAATAACAGTAAAGTCACCTTCGTTAGCTGCGTATAAGTTGTACTGGTATGCGGTATTTCCGCCTTCAAACAGGGCAGTAAATAAGCCCCCGACGAGGCCGCCAATAATTGCGCCGCCTACCATTTCTTCAGTATTACCATCTAGGTTGTCAACGAAGCCGAAGCCTGCGCCTGCTGCGATGCCTGTACCTACCTCAGATGATAGCGTTACTTGCTGCATTGACCCTACAGTAGCGTAATAGCGTTTAACCATTTGATTTTGATCATTACGGTCAATGCCTTGTGATGCACAGCCGGAAAGTAATAAAAAGATCAGTAAGCTTTTTTTCATGAGATGATTCCATTTATGTTCATGTCGATAAGTTATTATCATAGCGGTCAAAATTGAAAAAATATGTGTGGGCTTTGTGTGTTGTTGTTTTAAGTTGTAAGAAAGTGTGGGTAACCTTGTTTGCGACATAGATAAGTTAATGCGTTGTTTAGGCGAGAATTCAATAATACTTTTGCTGGTATGGTTTTATTTTTATTTATGAAGAGCGGGATAGTTTTAGCAAATTAATTGAGTAGGTATGTACTTTATTACGACACACAATAGCAAACTCATGCTTGCTATTGTGTGTTGTAATTAAATAATAAATTCGTAAATTCG
>NZ_JACJDT010000052.1:0-32568 GCF_014163675.1 Pseudoalteromonas sp. SR44-5 | reverse complement strand
TTATCAACAGGGCATTGCGCCAAAACAACACCATTTTCGCACGCAAATGCACTGACCATATAAAGTGCATCGCGCCTATCTGACTGATTAAATGAACCTTTCAATCGCTTACCATCAATCGCAACGACATCGCCCTGAGTTAATTTAGAACAGTCTTTCATCCAAGAAGAAAAAGAATCTTGAAACTGCATCATATCAATGCGACTCATCACACGAGCGATTGTGTCATGGCGAGGGATACCTTGCTCAAGAGGAACGTACTTCCTGAGCCAATCTAATCTATCATGGCCAAAATCTTCAATATCTTCCCAGCCTTGGCACCCAGATATGACAGCGCTGACAGCTAAGAATATGATATCAAAAAGTTTATGGACAACTTTACCCTGCTGGCGAGGGTCGTCAATTGATTCGAAATATTTAAATAGTTGAATATCAGGCATGGGGGCTCCTTAAAAAGGAGTATAAGATCATACTTTTAAGTCAAGGTAAAGTTCGTGATCTTGCCCTGAGCTAAACCCCTTTAACGTGATGCTAAATACTGTTTTGAAAAGCTCAAATAGTCATTGAAATTAAGTTCGGCGAAAAAATCATTATCTCCTGCTTACTGATCAATTTATTGCAATAAAAATGGTGACTTTTTAGCTAAGTTTCAATTGTTGCCCCATAAAGTATGGGAGTGAACATTTAAATTACGGATAAGAGTTTACCTCGCGGTCTGGTTTTTAATTGCAAATTTGAGTTATGTCGCGTTGGCGACTGCAACCAAAGAGCATTTTCTACCAAATGAAAGCGCCGTACGCCCCTTGGAACCCCACGGCGCCCCGAGGATCACACTGCTTCCTCAATTTAAATTAATGATATGAACGTAAATGCTGTGTATTCGCCGTCCATGGCGAAGTCACAGCTTAACGCGCATCCATGCGCTGTTATTACTCATCATTAATTTAATTTCGGGTGTGATCACGGGGGAACTGTCTTCACAGCAGTGTGTAATTTTGCCGTAGGCGTTAAGCTTGCTGACGCGAAAAAGCATACTGTGATCTTCAGTGTTAAATTTGCTGAATATTTAAAATCAAATTAATCAGAGCAGTATTTTTATTAGGTACTTCAATGTTATTCTATACAAATACATGATTGAAAGGATGCCTCATGATTTTAAAAGATAAAACGCTCGTCACAACCAACTCAGCAAAATTAAAAGCAGGCCAAAAGCAAGAGCTAGAGGTAGCCTTTTACTTACGCCGCGCATTTAAAGACCACCCTCAAGTATTTGTGTTTAATGATGTAAAGTTTAAACACAACGGCGAAACCGCACAGATAGATCACCTTATTGTTTACACCTACGGGTTTATTCTTATTGAATCAAAGAGTATTACCGGTGAAGTCGCTATAAACCAACATCAAGAGTGGAGCCGCAGTTACCGTGGGCAATGGCAAGGCATGCCATCACCAATCAAACAAGTTGAGCTACAATTGGCATTACTAAAAAGTTTAGTAAGAGACAATGCTCCTCAACTCCTGCCAAAGATGTTTGGTAAAATACAGCAAAATTTTGGTGGCCGTGAATGGTATAGCATCTGCGCAATATCGAGTAATGCCATAATTAATCGAGATAACACGCCAAAAACGCTTGAAGAGCGACTCGTTAAATCAGAGTTTATAGCGGATAAACTTTTAGACATAATGAAGCTACCGACATCAATACCAAATGCCCTGCACTTTTTCTCAACCAATACTCGCCCATGGTTTAGTGAAGAAAGCTTAGCTAGGATCTGTCAGTTTCTTTTGGAGCAAAATATTACTCCTGCCACACAGTTAAAACCTGATGCGTTAGCAACAAGCCTCAACGAGCCAAGCCCGATTTATCAAAATGAATCAACAGCTCTTGCACCAAGATCTATTGTTCCAACAATTAAAGAAGAGCAACCAAATGTTGTCAATGAAGTAAATTTACAATGTAAACAGTGCAGTAATAGCAAGACGCTTAAAGCGCGCTCAGGCCGCTACGGCTATTTTGTTACATGTAGCGAGTGCAGTACCAATACACCAATGAAAATGTCTTGCCCGCAATGTACCAGTGCTAATACCAAGGTGAGCAAACGCAAAGAGCTCTACTCATTAGTATGCGGTGATTGTGAAAATACAGCACTTTTCAAATTTGATGGTTAAAGCTCGATAGTATTCAAAAATAAGAGGTATATCATTCCGGAAATTCATCAACCACTTCCACTGTTGCTATGTGTGATTTTAAAACATCATTATCTGTATAGTTTATTTGAAAATACAAAGTACCCTTTTTAAAAGGTTGAGCTTTCACTGATGGCATCAATTTGTAACATCTATATTTATTGTAAGATGGTAATTTCTGTTGTGGGCTTCCATCAAACAAAGGCAATGCTTGTGTCAATTTAAATCGTGTAGGAATATCTAAGCAAATAGCCCCACTAGTTGAGCCTTTTAAAATATACTGTGTGTTGTTTGAGGAGTTATTTGAAACGAGTTTTATACCATTTTGCTTCATTGCTGCTAATTGCTTTTGAGCCTTATTTAAAGAAGCGATAGGTGCAGTAAGGTTATCACTTTTAATACCAGTAGAGCTTTTTAGTAACCCATTTATTTCAGCCTCTATTGGGTAAAGTAGTTTTCGCTTTTCCCATAGCTCTGGGTCCCCACCTTTGAGAATAGATAATCTAAGCCAAGTTTTATCAGTAAAATAATTAACTTTCTCCGTGCTTCCATCTGACTTTTCATCTGACTTTGACTTATGAACTAACCCTTCGCTACGCACTTCAAGCGTTTGTGGCTCCACATCTGATAAAGATGACCCAGCGGGTGTATCAGTTAAACCAATTGTCATTGCTGTAATTGGAGAAAGTAATATATCTGTAGCGTAACCAACAGGGTTGCGTATCCCTTCTTCTTTACTGAAATAGTCGTAACATCGCCCAATAGCACACACTTCTTTCTTTATAAGCACTATTTCACCAGCTTTTAAAGGCAGAACATTTACATTATTGTTACCACTATGTCTATATAGCGAATTACCTGCAACAAAGTCCAAATCTAGCTGGAATACTAAGTCATTATCATTTGTACCTGTAACAGACTTTGCGATCTCTTTAGCTACTTTTATTTCTTCTGTGGTTACGGGGTTTGATAGACTTAGAGCCTCTCCTGCTGCTGCGATAAAATCAATAATACTTCCGGCTTTATCATTTTCATCTAAATCGTACTCATAGATTTTTAATTTGAGACTTAATAAGTCACTCTCCATTCGTTTAGGACCATATAGCGCTTTATGGAAAAATGGAGCTTTCGTAGCATCTGCAATTGAATCATACGGGCCTAATATTTTGGTAATAGTATCGCTTGATGTTCCTGTTACAACTTCTTCAAATTCAGCGACAATCAAAACTTCATTATCTTCGCCAATATCTGGTAGGTATCTTAGATAGGTATCCGTTAAATAAATACTAAAAGTATCATCGCCGCTTAAAGCATGAGCTTCATCAGTTTTATATATCATACCGTCAGCACTATACAATTCTTTGGCAGTAACAAGAGGAGAGGTAAGGTTTTTATCTGAACCGACGGAATAAATGGAGATATCACCGGTGCTTGCAGTGCAAGCACATAAAAGAGAACATAAAACAATAAATAATAAAAGCTTCATCAGAAATTCCTTTTCAACAAACTTAATGACTGGTTAAAATTTAGACCAAACAACATCAATGTCAACTTTTTATTAACACTTGTTACTTTATAATCTCATGGCTTACACTTTGTACTGGCTAAAGGGATTTAGAAACTTAGAATTTGTCGGGAATAAAATTCCGCCATGCAATCAATTACTCATCAATTGAGTCTTTTCAGGCAAAGTAACGGGGGAGTTTTCTTAACAGCATCGTTTAGGTTGACCGTAGACGTTAAGCTTGCTGACGCGAAAAGCGCAGCTTTTAATATCTAAGCTCGATGCCCGTAACTCGGTGCTCGTCGCTTTTATTTATACATGTCGCGTTGGCGACGGCAACCAAGGGGCGTACGTTTTTCACTGTTGACTCTGCTGCAAGTAATTCATCCGTGAAGCTGGGTTCCTGTCAGCATCCATGCTTCCACTTCCTCGCGCTGCGAAACTTCGTTTCGGTCACTCGTCACCCACGGCGCCCCGAGCATTTTGCACTTTCCTCAAAGCCTAAATTGATATGAACGTAAACGCCGTGTAAGGCACATCCATGCGCCAGTCACGGCTTTAATTGCATCCATGCAATCAATTACTCATCAATTGAGGTTTTTCGGGCAAAATGACGGGGGATTTATTAACAGCGGCGTTTAAGCTTACCGTAGGCGTTAAGCTTGCTGACGCAAAAAGCGCAGCTTTTAAATTGTAGGCGAGCGTGTATAGCCGGCTTTGGCGACGACAACCAAAGAGAAGTAACCGCCGACTTCTCTTTGGAATCTCTCGGCGCCCCGAGCATTTTGCAGTTTACTCAAAACCTCAATTGATATGAACGTAAACGCCGTGTATTCGCCGTCCATGGCGAAGTCACGGCTTTAATTGCTTCCATGCAATTAATTACTCATCAATTGAGCTTTTCGGGCAAAATGACGGGGGATTTATTAACAGCATCGTTTAGGTTGACCGTAGGCGTTAAGCTTGCTGACGCGAAAAGCGCAGCTTTTAAATTGTAGGCGGGAGTTTGTATCCGACTTTGGTTTTTAATTACAAATTTTTAGTTATATCGCGTTGGCGACGGCAACCAAAGAGAAGTAAACGCCGACTTCTCTTTGGAATCTCTCGGCGCCCCGAGCATTTTGCACTTTCCTCAAAACCTAAATTGATATGAACGTAAACGCCATGTAAGGCACATCCTTGTGCCAGTCATGGCTTTGATTGCATCCATGCAATCAATTACTCATCAATTGAGGTTTTTCGGGCAAAATGACGGGGAAATTGTCTTAGCAACGGTCTTTAATTCAATAATGAGTTAATGCTTGTTTACATTGCATTTTTTAGTAAACTGAATGCTCGTAAACAGGGAGCGATTTAATGCAACAAATTGGTATATACGAGCAGTTGATTACGAAAGTAATTGAGCAAAACTTAAATCGCGACCAGTTTTATGTCGGTGAACGCCAGCTTGAATCAGCTGAGGCGGCTACTTGGCTTTCGCGCTTTCTAGGTAAGCTGGTTGAACATGCCATTGATGCAATCCCCAATTCAAAAAAGCGCTTGGAAGAACAAATTGACCTTGCAAACAGCCTTGTGCATTGGCTTAAAGATCATATTCGCGATGACGAGCTTATCAAAGAAAACCTTATCGACAGCCAAGGCCGTATTCTTACTGCGCTGTTTAATACCCAAAATCCCATTGCTGCAAATCTTAAAGATTACTCCAAAGATATTTTCCCGCTAACAGGACTTACCCAAAGCGAATTGTTTAGCGGCGCGAATGCGGGGATCTCCCTCGAAACCGAATTAAAACGCGAGATTAAATCGGCTGATACGATTTACTGGCTTGTCTCATTTATAAAATGGACAGGACTGCGCATTTTTAAAAACGAACTTGAAGCCTTTACCAAAAGCGGCAATAAACTCAAAGTAATCACCACTTCGTACATGGGTGCAACGGATGCTAAAGCGGTTGAGTTTTTAGCAAATTTGCCAAACACTGAGGTAAAGCTTAGCTACAACAATCAGCAAGAGCGCTTACATGCAAAGTCATATTTGTTTATGCGTAATACGGGTTTTCATACCGGTTATATTGGCTCGTCTAATTTATCGCATTCGGCGCTTACTAGCGGCCTTGAGTGGAACTTAAAAATTACCGCGCAAGAAATCCCGCACATCATAGCCAAAACTAAAAGCACCTTTGAAACTTACTGGCAATCGCCAGATTTCGAGCTATTTACTGGCAAGGTTGAATGTAAAGAAAAGCTCATAAATTCACTTAACGAGCAACGCGGTGTTGGCCAAGCAAGCAGCCAGTTTTATTTTGATATAACACCAAAAACCCACCAGCTCGCTATTTTAGAAAAACTAAGCGTTGAACGTAGCGTTCATAATCGCTTTAAAAACTTAGTGGTTGCAGCAACGGGAACTGGTAAAACAATAATCTCAGCGTTCGACTTTAAAACCGTTTACGACAAAAACCCAAACGCACACTTTTTGTTTGTAGCCCACCGTGAAGAAATACTCAAACAAGCGCAAAGCGCTTACCGTGGCGTGCTTAAAAATAACGATTTTGGTGAGCTGTGGGTGGGTAACTACAAACCGCAACGTTACAACCAATTATTTGCGTCAATCCAAACGCTGAATAGCCAAATTGAATCGCTTAATCTAACCCACGATTACTACGACTACATTGTGATAGACGAAGTGCATCACGTAAGCGCAGCCAGTTATCGAGCTGTATTAAATCACTTTACACCCACAATATTACTTGGCTTAACCGCAACACCAGAGCGCCAAGATGATGCCAATATACTCGATGATTTTTGCGGCGTAATAGCCGCTGAAATTCGCTTGCCAGAGGCAATAAATCAACGCCACTTATGCCCATTTCAGTACTTTGGGCTAGATGATGATACCGACCTAAGTCAAATAACATGGCGTGGTGGCCGTTACGATATAAGCGAGCTAAGTAACCTTTATACAGGTGAGAACAGCCGCGCTAACAAAATTATATCCAGCCTTGCTGATATAGTAACTAATGTTCACAACATTAAAGCCTTGGCATTTTGTGTAAGCCAAAAACACGCAGAGTTTATGGCGTCTAAATTTAACTTAAAAGGCATAAACGCCGATGTGCTGATCAGCAAAAACACCAATGAACGGGCGCACAAGCAACAAGCACTGCGCCAAGGCGAAATACAAATACTTTGCGTGGTCGATATTTTTAACGAAGGTGTCGATATTCCAGAAGTCGATACCCTGTTATTTTTACGCCCAACAGAAAGCTTAACGCTATTTTTACAGCAACTCGGCCGTGGCCTGCGCCTGCCCGACAACAGCTTTTCTTTAGGTAGAGCAAAGCAGTGCTGCACCGTACTCGACTTTGTCGGTAATGCCAGCCCAGAATATGACTTTGCTAGCAAGTTCCGCGCATTGATTGGTAAAAGTAATCAGCCAATAAAAACCGAGATTGAAAACAACTTCCCGCATTTGCCACTGGGTTGCCGTATTGAGCTACAAAAGCACACACAACAAACAATTCTAAAAAACATTCAGCAAGCCATAAACACTAAACGCCGTTTACACCAACTGATAACTGCTTACCCGCAACATACCAATGATGCGCTAACGCTAAGTAACTTTTTACGCATAAACCCGCAAGTTACGCTTGAAGATATATACAAACCAAAAGATAAAAAACTCGGCGGCTGGCACTGGTTAAAAGGCGATGAAATACCCGGGGACCAAGCCGATATTTACGCCGCGTATTACCGCGCTATAAATACTCAATTACTTAGTTGCGACTCACTCAGTTACTTATGCTTTTTACGTGATTTATGTAACAACGACTTTAGCTTTACGCCAACAGCGCAAAACCAACAGTACGCGCTTATGGCGCATTACAACTTTTGGGATACCACTGGCGCAAGTTTAGGTTTTAAAACCCTTGAGCAAAGTTTACAGGCACTTAAACACAACGAGTTACAGCAGGAACTTGCACAAGTGATTACGCTGTTAATAAACCGCATTCATCAACAAGAGAGTGATTTAGCGTGCTTACCAAATCATGCAATAAAATTACACAGCCGCTACACGCGCCGGCAAATACTCGCCGCATTTGGCGCTCACACGTTTGAGCAAAAGTCATCTGCTCGTGAGGGTGTTCTTGTATTTAACGACCAAAACCTAGAGTTGTTATTTGTAACACTCAATAAGTGCGAAAAAACTTACTCACCCACCACGCTGTATCACGACTACGCAATCAGCCCTACCCTGTTCCACTGGCAAACGCAAAATAGCGCCCGACCAGAACACGGCCGCGGCCTAAGTTATATTGAGCACCAGCAAACAGGCAAAACCATCCTGTTATTTGTGCGCGAACAAGGCAAAGACGAAAACGGCCGAACCATGGGGTTTGTAAACTACGGCGAGGTTAAATACCAAAGCCACAACGGCAGCCAGCCGATGAATATAACGTGGGAATTAACCAACCCCATGCCAAGTGAAATGTGGCATGAGGCTGGGAAATTAGCGGTTGGTTGATGGGTTTAAATTTAATAGTTTGAACGTAATGGGCTTAATTTACTAATAGGTTTACAGCAATACTATTTTTAATAGCTGGCTGGTAATTGCCATGAGCGGGCAGTGGTCGCTATTTATCATGCTCGGTGCAATACTTGACCCCCGCCCTCTTTAAAGATCAAAAACGTAATATTAGTTTCTTGAGCCAAAATAAAATTGGTGTTTAACGAAAGCAATGGGCCTACATTTACAACATAAAATTAAACCAGTTTAATTTTATGGTTTAATTAGCTATATAATAGTGTAGAATTTTTAAAAACGACTAACAGCAAGGCGTTGAAGCTAGTGAAGAAAATTGAGTCTTTTACAATCTACAATCTATGGAACAGAAAAGAGGTTTCTATAGATTTATATGAACAGGTTACTTTTCTAACGGGCTACAACGGTAGCGGAAAAAGCACTGTTCTCAATATACTCTTTGACACACTAAGCCAAGGGTATTACTCAACCTCTAAACACCGTTTTTGGGCATGTACCGTTAACTTTACTGACGGCTCATATAAGTCAAAAGCCTGTTTACCTCACTCTCCTCATTCAATAGAAATTGCAGAAGATATCAGCTCATACTCTGAAGATAATATATTTAGTTTTGATGGAATGAGGGCCATAGAATTAGCTTATGAAAAGAAAATAGAAGAGCAACGTTACAACCTTTATGATAGTAAAGAACTGGGTGTTATATCTATTGAAAACGATAGCGGTACGGTAACAACTGAAGTAGAACCATTCTTATTCCAAGACGAACGTAAGTGTATGCACAATATGAAAAATTCAAACATAGATTTTGATGGACAATATTGGAATCACTATGGAATTGAACTAGATCAAAAGCTGATTTATGTTTTAGATAAATTACAAGTATACGAAGCGAAAACAAATAAGCTTTTATCAGAAGAGATTTTTAGTCTAAAAAGTAACATGACTAAAAAAGGAATGATGAACATTGTAAAAAGGCATGAAGAATCTCGTCATGACCTCAAAAAATTATTTAATGCTCTTAATTCATATTTCGAGCCGTTGGGTAAAATAATTACAAAAGACGAATCAGAACGTATAGAGCTTAGTGTCAAAAAAACAAAAACCCGGATTCATTGGTATAACCTATCTCGGGGTGAAAAAACTCTTATTTATTTATTTTTGGTGACATTCTTATATAAAGAAAAAACAGAACTGTTTATTTTTGATGAACCTGATATTGCTATACATATTGAATGGCAAGAGCGACTTGTTTCAGATTTAGTATCTATTGCTCCTAATGCTCAATACTTCATTGCAACACATTCGCCTGCATTGATAATGAATGGTTGGTTAGGCAATACAAAAGAACTCGAGATGGTTCAATAAATGAAATTAACATCTGAGTACATGGCAGCGACATCAAAGTTCGGTTCTGACAAACGAGAAACCATCGTAGCTTATGTGGAGTCCTATGATGATCAACGTCTTTGGAGTAATATTCTTCAAAATGAATTAGTTATAAACAAAAAGATCAAAATACTATACAAAGTACCTTCTCTAGATAGTGAAGCTAATGGTAAATCGAGCCTAATAAAATCATTCAATGACGGGAGTTTAGTTCCAGGTAAAAACTTGATAATCTGTATTGATAGTGATTTTGATTATGCATTTGGATGTGCCCAAGGTAGTATTAAAGAAAAATTGTATAAAAATGATTATGTTTTTCAGACGTATGTTCACTCTGCTGAGAACCATTATTATACGACTAACGGTCTAGAACATATATGTGAAATGGCATGTTGTTCAACGTTAACGCTTTCCTTCTGTATCGAAAAATATACCAAGTCTTGGTCTGAAATTGTCTTTGAGTTGTATACAAAAATATTATTTCTTAGAAAAATAAGTGAACATGATAAATATAGGATCTATCTCGAAAAAATTAATAACGTTTTGGAAACCATATACTCAGGTAAACTTAACGTAATCAAACTTGACGTCCTTCTAGTTAAAACGAAGAAAGAGATAACTTTATTGCTAGAGGATATTGAAAAAAATCACCATTTTGATGTGAGCTACGATGATTTCATAGAAGAACTATATAATAAAAATTTTAATAAGCACAACATTAACTATTTACTAAGAGGCCATGATTTAGAAAATAAGTTTCTATCGAACATTTGTGTATCGTTGTGCAATTTCATGATTACGAATAAGAAAAAAGAGATATATCAATCCAATGTTGGACCCAAGGCACAACAGCAAATTAACGAGTATCATAATAAAGTTACTGATGTCGTTAATTCTATAAAACAGAGAACTAAATTTTTAGGTAACAATTTTTTTGAAAAAGTTTATTTAGAGTTTAAATTAATGTGTGAGATTAATTTCGCCTAAGCAGCTAACATGTTGAAAATTAATATAAAATAATCTTGTAACCTTTCACCAGTCCTCATGAAAAAACCCATGTTTACTAAAATGTATCTCAAAGTAAATGGGGTCACGCCAGCATGTTAATATTTGTTTTATCAACATCTGCTATATCGCTCTTTGCCGACACAAACAAAACATGCCTTGTTTCCAAAAAGAGCAAAAACCTCGCCTACAACCATAAACACCAATCTACCAAACACACTCCAATTCCCCGTGATCACACCAGAAAGGTATAAATTGATGAGTAATCACTTGCATGGATGCAAGTTAAGCCGTGACTTCGCCATGGATGGCGAATACACGGCGCTTACGTTCACATCAATTTTTAACTTGAGGATACAGTGTGATCCTCGGGGCGCCGTGGGGTTCCAAGGGGCGGTCGGCGGCAGCCGCCCCTTGGTTGCCGCCAGCAATCTGGCAAAAACCTCGAATAGAGGTTTCAAATCCCTTCACAATCCCCAACAAAATCACGGCTAAAGCTAGTTCCCACAAAAACAAAGCGCGATATAAAATCGAGCCTACTAGGCGTCATACCTAGGCTTACCTTCTGCCACTAAACTAAGCTCTGCACTTGGTTGCTCTTTACTACGCAGGTATAACCCTAAATCAGCCGCTTGTTCAAAACTGTCTTTCGCTAACCACAACTTCGCACTATTCGCCTGTGCGACTTGATACGCCCAATCACTTACTGAACGTGATTTACCAGCATCGCAATTAAAGTAATCACTGAGTTCATGGGTTATATGCTGGCTATTCAAAACCAAGTTTTGCTTTTGCCAGCGTTCGCGGTGCTGTTTCGCGGCTAAAAAGTCGCGTTTACTGTTATTACACGTGCTGTGCGCCGCCACAAAGTTGTGGCCTAAATCGTTCGCGTAGCGGGCAAACGGAATAAAATGATCAACCTCGGTTTTACTGTTCAACGGCTTTTGGCAATAAAAACAATTGCCGTGTTGTAGCTCGATTAACACAGGTTTGGCTTTACTCAGAGCGTTGCGGTCAAAACCGAATAAAAAGTCGTGCAACTGGCTTTGTGGGCCAATTAACGCTTGATTATGTTTAATACTCTGAATTTTTTGCAGCCAGGCATTTTTAGCCAAATACACCACCAAATCATAAAAGCGCCGAAAGCAACTGGCGATGCCAGCATTTAAGGTAATGAATTTAGTGCTGTTGGTATGCGGATATAAAAAGCATTCTGCTTGTTTTGCTAATATTTGTAAGCGCCACAATGGCCCACTTTTGAGTGTTGCCATTGCTGCGTTAAAGGTTGGCTTATAAAGCGAGCTTTGTTTTAACCCGCGTAAATTACGAATGTTGTTTTGTTGGCACTCATACAGTACAGATATCACTTTAGATTGCGCGCCAGTGTTTTGTTTAAGCAAAGCGCTTTCGCCTGTTTGTGCTGATGCAAACGGCACTGCATGATGCCAATAAAGCTCAATCAGTTTGTCGGCTAAAGTGGCTAAATCTATTTTCAGCTCTGCTTGGTCTAATACCAGCGGTTGTTCTACACATACATCAGCCAACGCGTGCAGCAACGCAAATTTATACGTTGCGCTAAAATCACCTTCAACCAACATCCGCTGAATATAAGCGATAAAGTCGAGCTGTTGCTGCATTGCGCTCATCATAAAACAGGCACTGCTTTAATTAATGCATTGAGCCACACTTCGCTTTCGCGCTCTGGTCGTTGGTCGACCGTTTGCCACTGTTTTAGTATTTTCAGCTCGGTGTGATGGGTAATTAGCGCAGTTAGGCCATCTTCATTTAAATCGGTAAATTCACGGCCATTGTGCACGCGCTCTTGCGTGCCGTATTTAAACGACACATACAAAATACCGTTTGGTTTTAGGGCATTTTGCAGTTTTAAAAACACCTGTGGTAACTCTACTTTTGGTACGTGCAATAAACTCGCGCAACACCAAATGCCGTCGTACATATTTGTACAGTTAAGCTGCTGAAAGGTTTTAACCTCTACGGCTTGTTGTAAGTAATTACTGGCTAACTTTGCAATTTTTTCGCTTGCATCAAACGCGCTTACGGTAAAGCCTTGCAGTTTAAAATACGCAGCGTCGCGGGCAGAGCCGCAGCCTGCATCTAAAATATGGCCGTGTTTAGGGATAAGCGGTAAAAACTCAGCGTAAAGCGCCGACATATCAACATTAAGCGTTGAGTCGCTAAAGCTTTGTGCGTTTTGATTGTAGTAACTGAGTGTTTTATTAGACACTAAATCTACCGCTCCGTGGTTAATTAATAGTACTTAATGATTAGAGCGTTAAGCTTTCATTAAGTTTAACTCTAACCTAACATGAAAATGTATTAAAAACATAGAGTTTTCCGATGAGCACCAAGTACATAGCTGCTAATTAGCAAAAATTAAGAATTTTGTATTGGTTATATTTATTGAGCGAAGGTGCTAGGTTCTAGGGAAGTGACTAGGTGCTAGGGTTTGCCCGCCGCCCGTTATCTTCTCTGTGTAGCGCAGCGCCTCGGTGTTCTCGGTGGTAAAATAGCTTTTAAAACAATCACAGATCGAAAAAGCTGCGAGGCTCTAGGGAGTAACAGGCACTAGGATCTAGGAAAGTGACTAGACTCTAGGCTGTATTCGTTACTCGTCGCTCGAAGCCCGATATTCGCAGCTCGTTGCCCTCGGTCTTTTGTCTGCTCATTTACTCTCATTCACTTCTCTTTGTGCAAAAAAATGGCTAGGTTCTAGCAAACTAACTAGGAGCTAGGTATGCGCGCAGCTCGTTGCTCGCAACTCGTTACCTTCTCTGTGTAGCGCAGCGTCTCGGTGCCCTCGGTGGTAAAATTAATTTTAAGTGATTTATTCACCACAGAGATTAAGAGGCCTACGCTTTAGAGAAAAACATAAAGAGTCTAATGTAGGTAGTGCTTTAGCGCGTCAATTTTCAACATTAGACATTGTCGCCATAAATGACGACCTACAAGGAAATGCTAAGATTAGCGTGCAGCTCGTTGCTCATTGCCCGAAGCCGGTTTATAGGGTGATATAAGTACAGGGCTAGATGACAATACAAGTCAAACTAGAGTTAATCTAAACTCTAGTTTGCTTCAATTAAGCTTAAGGTCTACAATTAATAACATTATAAGTATGTAATTGTAGACCTAATGAATAAAGCAGAAAGATTATTAGCAATACTAGCTAGCTCTGTTAAAGCAGGTGGCGGTATTCATACCAGTGCAGAATTGGCTTTTATGATGGCTGAAAAACCCACTCCTGCATTCACTAAGTTTCTGACTGACAATGTTAATAAAGGGCTATTAAGAAGAGTCTGCAATGGTATTTTTGAAAGCACGCTCACGCCACCTGACCCCACCACCGCGATTTATAAAATAGTTAAAAAACTACGTGGCGACGTTTTAAATTACATTAGCCTAGAAAGCCAACTCAGTTACACGGGCGATATTTCGCAAATATTAATGGATAGGTTAACGGTAATAACGAAAGGTCGTAGTGGCACATTTTCAACTCCGTATGGGGTTATTGAGCTGACCCATACAAAAAAACCAATTGATAAATTTGCGAAAAACCTATATTTCGATAAAAGCATCAAGATGTACCGAGCAAATACGCTGCAAGCGATTGCGGATCTAAAAGCCTGCAATCGCAACGTACACATGCTGGAGAACTAAATGTTAACAGAATATATACGCCAAATTATAGCTGCAAATCCAGAGTACGCTGGCGTCACGCCTGTGATTGAAAAAGAAATTCTTCATCACGACATTATGGCTGCAATGGTAAAACAAGGTGTTATGCCTTCGCTTACTTTTATTGGTGGCACCTCACTTCGTTTGTGCCATAACAGTTCTAGATTATCTGAGGATTTAGATTTTAATGGTGGACATAACTTCAAGCCAAGTAGTTTCAGTGGCTTAGAAGTTGAAATCCAAAAATACATACAAAATAAATATGAGGTGCAGGTATGGGTAAATAAACCAGCTGAAGATAATCAAGCTAATACTTCATCTTGGAAAATAAGTATCGAAAAAGAAAGTAATCGTCCTGATCTTCCCCGCCAAAAAATGCATATAGATATTTGCGCTATCCCGTCATTTGATATCGAAAAAAGGCCATTAATAAATCACTATAATATTGTCGCGCCAACAGAAGGTTTGCTGATCCCTGTACAATCATTAACGGAAACGCTTGCAGACAAGTTTATTGCATTAGCCTACCGTGCTAGGCGCATTAAACCGCGCGATGTATGGGATATAGTATGGATAAAACAAAGAGGTGTTGCAGTATCTAAGCAACTGATCAATAAAAAGCTTGCGGCCAGGGGTAAAACCAACGAAGACTTTATTGAGGCACTGACTATTCAATTAGACAAGCTACAGCATGACGATGAAGTTCGTAAAGACTTCAATATTGAAATGAGCCGTTTCATTCCAAATCAAATCAAAGAAAGAACTATCGATAACCCTGATTATTGGCCATATGTACAATCAGAAATTAGTACTATGTCACTCTCAATCCTTAATAATGGTATTAAAAATAATAAGTTTGATATGGGGAGCTAACTTTAAGGCCTACAAAAAAGCACCTTAAAGGTAATATTTTGTAGACTGTAAGGAGCTAGGTTCTAGGAAAGTTACTAGGTGCTAGGATGATTACCTTAGACCGCTGCTTTGTCTTCTCTGTGCAGCGAAGCGCCTCGGTGCTCTCGGTGGTAAAATTGATTTTAAATGATTTATTCACCACAGAGGTTAAGAGGCGCTGCGCTGAAGAGAAAATGACGAAAAGACTTTTGATTTAGGGAAGTGACTAGGTCCCGAAGCTCGTGGTTTTATATCTTCTCTGTGTAGCGAAGCGCCTCGGTGAGCTCGGTGGTAAAATTGGTTTTTAAATAATCACAGCTAAAGCTCGTTCCTACAAAATAAAGGCGCTAGGTTTAGGGAAGTGACTAGGTGCTAGGGTGTATTCCGTAGCACGAAATCCGAAGCCGGTTTATAGATCGCGGGGTGAACCCGCTGCTAGGCGATTTAATGTGCATTCCTAACCAGCGTACTGGGTTTTTAACCCTTCACCTTTAGCCTTTAACCTTTCACCTACCTATTTACTTTTTTCTTAGCCAAAACAAGCTGCCTTCGGTGGCTATCCAAGCTTGTTTGCCAAGTGAATTTAGGTATATACCCACTTCTTCTTTACTGCCTGGGCTGTAAAAATGAAACTCCTCAGATTTTAGTTTTTCTTGCCCGGTGAGTATTTTTATAAAATGTTTATTAAGCTGTTTAAGTTGCTTTTTGTATTGCTTGGCTTGGCTAGAGTCACCATGTTTATGAAACTCACTCAAGGCGCGGCTTGCTGTGGCATGAAGTTCTTCGCTGTCGAAGTCGGCTAAAAACGCATCCAGTTTTTGCCACTGTCCTTTAATTACATAGCAGTTCATTAGCCAATGGCGATTAGCTTGATTATCCATGGGGTTTAGTTGCCAAAGCGCTTCAAATTCGTCAATAGCGTATTGTATGTTACCTTGTAATGCGTTGATTTGTGCACGATGCGCTCGTAACATCATATAAGGGCGTGTTTCGTGGATCAGCCAAAAGTGGCCTTGGTTCTGTGCTATGTATTGCTCTGTAATAACACCTTCAAACAGTTCCAGTAACGCTGCTATAGGTTCAAATGCGCTTGGAGTAAAATCGCTAAGGATTGCTTCCATTAATTGATCAATCACTTCGTCGTCGAGCACTTTACCAGCAAAGTCATCGTTGTGGTGTTCACCTGCAAACTCTTCCGCGAATTGTTCGTTAAACGCGGCTTCGTCTTCATCTGTCCAGCTGGGGTCTTCAATAAAACGAATGTTATAAAGCACGTCGGCTACAAAATAGCTGTAGTTCTTTTTATAGGCTTGCGCTAGGCCTTGGTTGTCAGCAAATTTTTTAACTGCTGCTTGTTCAGAGCTAAATGCACTCAGTACTTCGTTTAAACTCGTTAGCAGGTCTTTTTGGTGTTTGTTTAGGCTGCGCTTGTCGATAAATTTAAGTGCTTGTAATGCCCCTTTACAGTAATTAGGCAGTGGCATATTAGCTTTAAGTGAATCGCGGTAGTCACTTTTCGATAGGCTGCATTTAGCGGGCATTTTAAAGTCTTCGGCACTGACTTTATGCATGCTGCTATTGTAATTTTCCATCAGGCTTTCAAGGTACTTTAACTCAGTGTCTGTTGTAAAATTAATGTCACCTAATAGGTCTGACTGCCATTGGCTGGGCATTATTATGTCGGGCAGTAAGCCTAACCCTAAAAAATAACCTTGGATAAAATAGTAATCTGGTTTTTTATCGCTTAATACAGTTAATTTAATGACATCACTGCGTATTTTTGCGGGCGACATAGCTTGTCCTGCTCTTAATTAGTTGGCTCTAGTGTACCAATTGATTTATGGGTTACAAGATTATGGCGCGAAATTTTCAATAAAAACAACGATAGGAAGTTGATTAAGTTAATAACAAAAAACCCAGAGCGGTACGCTGGGTTTTTTGTTATTCGTTGAACTACCAAGTATTTAGTTATTCAGCAGCACATTCAGACCAATCATAGAATAGGCTTGATTTGTTGGCTGTGCGCCATGTTTCATAAACAAATGTTATTTCAGGAATTTCTTTAATGTTAAAAGAAAAATGAAAACCTTCAGATGCTTCTTCGTTACGAATACACGCAACCACAGGCAATATAGTTTTAAATGCAACTGATTTGCCCTTTGCTATTACTTGCTCATTTTTTAGATTTTCGAAACGCGGTGTTAAGCTTGCTAACCCACCATTAATATGGCGCACCTGTAAATTTTCAATGGTGTAATCTGCATCAGTGGCGGTTAATGACCAGCTAATATAACCCTCTTCAAGATAAGGTTTAGAGCTGGCACTAAAGTCGTTCGCAAAGGGTGGAATATTCTCATACGGTAATGGCCGCCATAGGCTTTCATTATCTTCGTTGATGCTACGTAAACGTACACCTTTGGCCTCTGTGAGTGGGTCAACGTTGACAACAAAATCATACTGCGGCGCATCATCAATTAGGTCTGTTGCAGAATAACGGAATGTATATTTACCTGGCTTTGTAAATACTTGCCCACGGGTATTTGGGCAATCAGCTTCACTTGGGTTACTAGTAAACTCGCCGCCTGCTGGGGTACTGACAAGCTCTTCATGAGTAAATACTTCATCACCATCGGCATCAACGGTTACTGGCCGATGTAATAACGACATGCACGGTAAAATTTGATAGTAATCTTGGCCAGGATTTAAGCGTCCCCAGCTACGCGCCCACACAACGGAACGGATCTCTGGAGCGGTATTGGTAAATTTCGCTAAACCGCTGTCTTGTGCATACGCTTTAGCAAATAAACCACGGTCATCTTCTACAATCAACTGCGCGGTATAAGATCCCGGCACATCGGTGATCACTTTTGCACGGCGGTATTCTTGGCTTTGCGGTTCAATTACCGGTTCGATAGTCGCATTACTGCCATCAGGCTTATCTGTTAACTGCCAATGAAAGGTCAGTGGATCATCATTAGGGTCGCTACTTGATGCATCAAACACTAATGCATCACCCACCAGCACTGACTTTGATTGTGCATCAACGCCGCCAGTTGCAGGTTGACCGTTAACGTTACCTATTTTAGCTTGCATGCTGGCATCAACTGAAATTTGGTTTTCGCCGTCAGAGACAACCATACGTACTAAATAACTGCCGGTTATATCAAGCTTTTGAATCTTTTTACCCATAGGTTTCCAAGAACCAATATCCACTAGCTCTGCAATACTTCCTTGCGGTTTTTCAATAAGCGTAGCTGCAATAATTTGTAACGGCTCGCCTTCTGGATCATAGCCGGTAAAATTAAATTCAGCTCTTAAGCCTACTTCTTGTTCACCAATACTATTAGATGGGTAATAGCCGGTTGCTAACAATTTACCGATCGGTGGGGCATTGCTAGTCGCGTTAGGATCTTTTTTGACGGTAACTGTAACTTCTTTTTCTTCACTTTTTCGGGTGCCATCAAATACAAATAGTATTAATTTATAACTTGCCACAGCTTGTGGGGTAAAACGCACTACAGCCGTTTTTGTACCTGCAAGCTCTGGTAGTGGTACATCTTCAGGATCCGTTGCTGAGCGTGACGGCCATTGCCAGCGATATTGTAGTGGCTCCCCTTCAGGGTCAATGCTGGCTGATGCATCTAAGATAGCTTCTTCGCCTAGGATAATAGTTATGTCGTCGGCTTTAGCCACTGGTGGCGCATTACCTTCTGAAACGCTTACCACAACTTGTTTTGGTTCACTTGCTACGTCGTTATGAGTCACCACTAATTGCAATGTGTAATCACCGGCTAAATCAACAAACAGTGTGCTTTGGCTTTGCTCTGCGTTATTTAAATAACCCGCACTGTCGGTGGGCTTTTCCATAAGCGTCCATTGGTATAGTAATGAATCGGTGCCACCTGCTGGGTTTACACTTTGGCTACCATCTAAACCTACGCTATTAGTGCCTAAATTAACACTATGGACTGAGTCAGTAATTGCGACTGGATACGGGCTGGTTGCGCTTAGTGTGATACGCGCGGCTTCGCTATTATTTGCCCCGTCATTAACAATTAAACTCACAACATAATTGCCTGGTAAATCTGCAGTAAAGTCTGTTGTTATGGTATTGGTGTTGGTGATATTAGCAGTACTTGTTGCTGGTCGTTCAATGAGCTGCCATTGATAAATTAAATCTGTTCCCTCTGCACTTGTACTCGCCTCAGCATTCAGCGTGACTTTTACCGCGCCATCCTTTAGTGAGAATGCTGATTCTACTGGCGATTGCAGCTCAACAACCGCTGTTGGTTTTTGCTCTGTTGTTTGTGTACTGTCTTTGTTATCACTACCGCTACCACAGGCTACCATAGTAAGCGAAAGCCCGACTATGGCTATTGCGCCAAATAGTTTTTTCATTCTTTTGTACTCCTTGCTGATAGGTGTTATCAGTTAAAAATTATAAGTTAGGCTCAGCCGTGCAGTTCTTCCTGGTGCAGGTACTAAACCTAAACTTAAAGCGTCGAGGTAATAACGATCTGTAACATTATCGATGGTAAAATCGAGTGTTGTGTCGTCGTTAAATTTATAACTAGCGTAGATGTCTAAAAGGTTATAACTGTGCCAAAGTACCGGTTCATTAAACCCTGTAGGTGCGTTATAGCGAGGAATTGAGTTGCGCTCTCCCATAAATGTGCCACGCAGCCCAGCTTCTAATTGCTGCTCAAATAAACGTAAGCCAAGGTGAGCACTGGCGTGCCAATTTGGCGGGATCATGTTATTGATATAGCTTTCAGGAAGGCCCCAATCATTACAGTAGTAGCGCACATAACTGCCTACATTACATACTTCAATCTGGGTATAATGCGTGCCGCTAATCTCAGCAACCCAGTATTTTGTGTCGTAGCTAAAATTAAGCTCCCAGCCATTTAAATCTAGGCTGTCAATATTTCGCATTCGAAAAAAATCATTGAAGCCGCCTTGTTTTTGCTCCCACGCATTGGGTTGCGTACGGGTTAAATAATCATCAACATGATTTTGGAAATAGGCGAGCTTAAAGCCCACTTTATAGTTATCTGTTAGTAATGAGTCGGTTAAATAATTAAGGCCAATTTCTTGGTTTTTAGCATGCTCTGGCTCTAAAGGGATATCTAAAACGGGGCTGACAGACCAACCTGAGGTACTTTCGAATAGGCTTGGCATACGCAAAGCTTCACTGTGGCGAATATAAAACTGCAGTCCTTTATATGCCTGCCACTTTAAAGCAACCAATGGTGCTGTGCCTGAGTGGCTATTTTCATATTGTACTTCTAAGCAACCACCGGCTCCGTCAGACACACAAGCAGGATCGTTGTTAGTAATGGTTACTGGGTTATTATCTTTCGATGAAAAGTGCGTAAAACGCAGTCCCGCTTCGAGTGTCCATGCTGTTAAAAACTGCCAATCAATGGCTGTAAAAGCACTAAATTCTTTGCGCCAACCACTGCGCGCCCCTGCATAGAACCCTTCGGTTTCAGGGGTGTCGGTATCCATGTCTTCATACTGTGCGGCAACACCATAGCTCAGCGCTAGTTCGCCCGCTGAATAAAACATCATGGTATTACTCACATCAGTTCCAAAGCGCTGATAATCATCGCTGCGAGCAACATTATCGACTATATCTACTGAGCCAACACCAGGGGTATTTAAATGGGTAAGTGCATCGGTATGCCAAAAGTTGGCTTTAAAATCAGCCCAATCATATTTGATTGGCTGCCAGCGATATCGCACTGTGTAAGTTTGATTAGTGACTTCGCTATCGAGCCATTGCCTTGCTTGACCAAAAGAGCGTATTTGCGATGGCATCATTTCGCCGTAGCTGCTGTTATAGCGTATATAACTCATTTCGAGGCTTTGATCGTTGGGCAGCAACACATTGCTTTTTAACAGCCAAGATTCACTAGAAAAATTGGTATTGGGGATGCGTTCATTGGCACGAAACCGCGATGCCCCTTGCATTGACACCGCCGTTTCGGTGTACCAAGCAAGTTTGTCGGGGGCTGCGTAAATTATTTCAGGTGCAGGGCCGTTACTACCTGCATAGTAATTACCTTGCTCGCGCTTAGCATAAGCAGCAATTAGATCGCCCCACTGAAAATGCTTAGCGGCAGCAAAACTGCCTGCATAACTAGCAAACTCAAATAAGCTGGGTCTATCCATGCCCTCCTCAGGAGCAAAGCGCTCTGGCATTATGTACTGCTCAGTACAATAACTCGAAAAGCGACACTGTGAACGATAGGCATTGCGTGGTAAATAATACCCTGCGTATGTACCTGGCTCTGGCGTATTAGCGCTATTACCGATGGCGCTAACACGTAATCTAAACCCGCTGAGCTCACCCTCTTTAACAATATCATCAGCCGACAATGTACTAACGCTCACCAAGCCACCTGTCGCCCCAGTGCCATCAGCACTCATGATAGGGCCTTTACTGATTTTAAGTGAGCCAATCAAATCGGGATCAATGTAACTGCGGCTCGATACACCAGAATAGCCGCGATACACGGTGGTTTCTTGACGACTACCATCTATCACTACAGGTACTCGTCCTTGGCCTTGCATGCCACGAATATTAACATCAAGCCCGCCTGAGTTACGGTTTTCGCTGATCAAAACACCGGGTGTACCTTGAAATATATCGCCAACACTGGTTCCTCTAAAGCGTTCAATATCTTGCTGGGTAATTAGGTTTACTGATGCGGCTTCGGTATAGGTTTGATCTTTTAGATCCCTATTGCGACTTTGCACATTAATGGTATTTAGCGTGATCAAATCTTGGGTGGTTTTTTGTTGCACTAGCCATGCGCTATTACTAACAGGTAAAGCTTGTAGATTGGTATTGCTTAACAGCCTTTGTAAGGCTGCCTCTATGGTCATTTCATCGGTTATTGCAGAGACTGAAAAACCACCGACAACACGCTCTTCAAATGATAAAGTCACACCCGCTTGGCGTGAAAATAAAGTCAGTACATCACCAAGCTGGCCTGCGGGAAGATCAAATTTGATCATTTTTAATTGTGATGTTGCAGATACTTGTTCAGCTAAACTTGCTGAAGGGGTAATCACCAACAAACCTGTGACTACGATGAGTAAATTTAACGCTGCGCGGGGCATAAATGGTTTCCTATTTCTTTAATGCATACTTATATGACGCATGAAAATAGTAATCCCGTAACTCTAAATGATAATTATTTTATATTTTTTCCTGATGAACTAAATAAACATAGTTATGAGCGAATTTCGGCCCACCAACGGGTTCTGTAATGCACACTTGCCCGAGCGCTACGAGCGACTGTTTTAAGGATCAGGTGAGTGTCATTTAACTGAAAAACGCCGGAGACAAGGTAGTCATTTAAACTGGGGGCAATTTTTACAAAACCACGGTGATAACGAGATAGTTCAGCTAAAAAAGAATTGATTGACATATTTCGTACTGACAACAGCCCTGCTGTCCAACTACTGTAGTCAAATATATGATTGTCTAACTGTTGCATTGAATTTACGGTAATTTTATATAGCTCGCCAGCCTTGATCGCCTGATTGGTAAATAAGCCGTTTGCTTGCGCGAGCTTAACACTGCCTTGCATAACTTGAACTAAAGCATGATCGGCTTCATTACGCACAAAAAATTGTTTGCTGTCACAAAGTAAAGTTCCGTGCTGTAACGCCACCTGCACAGGCTGCGTATTAGCTGAAGCTATAAATTGCATTTCTCCTCGGGTTAAATGAATGTATCTATTGTGAGCATTAAAATTCAGTTCAACAGTGCTGTTATGATTTAACCAAAGCTGGCTATTATCGGCGAGCGTAAATAATTGCCGTTGATTGGTAGTTGCGTGATCTGCGTTAAGGTATTGCCATGCCCCCTGTTTGTCTGCCAACCAGCTTACACTGGCAAGCCCTAGTGTGGTTCCAGCGATCCTTTTTAGCGCCTGGCGACGACTCATGCTTTGTATATCATGATCGGTTTTTTTTAAGGTCATGTGAGCAATACGACCATTTTTTTTACTCACCCCGGCAAATGCAGCCTCCATGTTTTCTATCCGTTGCCAGGCTAATTCATGCATCGGATCGGCAAGCCGCCATCGCCTATATTCAGCCATATCTGCAGACTGTGCGTTGCCCGACCCTAAACAAATACGCCACGCAATCGCTTGCTGTACGACTTGTTCTGGTAAAGGTGTTTTTTGTGCACACGTATTATTCACAATCGCTTACTCTATATCACAGTATGTAAGGGTGTAGCACTCTAACATCGCTTTCGCCATGTATTTTTCAATAGATGATAGGCTCACCTTGAGTTGCTTTGCGACTTCTTTATAACTGAGCCCGTCGAGTCTAACCATTAAAAATGCTGTTTTTTCGATTGCTCTCAAACCACTCAATAATTTATCTATTTGCTCTAGTAAACTAAGCAGCTGTAGTTGCTCTTCAGGCGAAAAATAGGCTGCTTCTGGCATGCTTCCTAAAAATAATAAATAGTTTTCTTCTAGAACTTTGCGACGAATGTTATCGGTTACTAAGTTTCCGGCAACTTTTGTAAGCCATGCTCGCGGGCTTTGTATTTCGTTATACAAAGAGGGCTTATTAAGTAAACGCATAAATGTATCTTGAGCAAGATCTTGTGCATTATCTTTGTTGTAGGTACGTCGAGCGATCCAGCGAACAAGCCACTCATGGTGTTCCTGGTAGAGCGCATTAAACCCTACTGAGTTAGCGGTAGTGCTAGTCAAAATTTAACTATTCCTGTAGCATATTTACCGCGAGTATAAATGATTTTCATTCCTATTCAAGTTAATTTGGGTATTCTGCAAACATTATTAATAAAAAATTTATTATTCTTTTGATGAAAATCGGATCTCGTTCGGCATTAGTTATATAGCCAATAATTTGTCCATCAAAACGATGCGGCATATTGATCTAGTATGTTGGTGTTACATCGCCACATTTACAAATTACGTAAAAATTAGGGAGCAAAATGTTTATAAGAACTATGTTATTTGTGTGTTTAATGGGTGGTGGAACGTCTGCGGTTCACGCACAACAAGCGGCGCCGTCAACAGCCTCCAAAGTAGAAGTTACAGGTAATGCTGTTACACCAGAGGTGAATACAAATACGCTATCAGCTAAATCTTTAACCGTAGGATCTGACCTTGATACAGACACCAATACCACGGTTAGTGTTGACGAGGCGGCTTTTGATCAACATGACTTATCGCCAATCGGCATGTACAAGGGCGCTGATGTGGTTGTGAAGAGCGTAATTATCGGGTTACTTTTAGCATCGTTAGTCTCATGGGCTATCTGCATATTCAAATCTGTACAGTTAAATATTGCTAAGCGAAATGCCAAAAAATTGCTTAAACATTTAATTCAAAGTGAAAGTTTTGCAAAGGCCAACCACACTTTATTACTACAACAAAGTGATGCCTTAACACTCCTAAAAGCAACCCAACATGAGTTACAACTAACTGGCGAAGGACTTACTACTGACGAAGGCTTAAAGGAGCGATTAGTCGCGCGTTTAGAGCGTGTACAAGCAGCGCTAAGCGCAAATATGAATCAGGGTACAGGCATATTGGCAACAATAGGCTCTGTTGCACCGTTTGTCGGTTTGTTTGGTACGGTTTGGGGCATTATGAATAGCTTTATTGGTATTGCTAAAACACAAACAACTAATTTAGCCGTAGTCGCCCCTGGTATTGCAGAAGCTTTATTAGCAACGGCTCTGGGGTTAGTTGCAGCGATCCCAGCCGTTATTATGTACAACCATTTTTCTCGTGTAATTGGCAGTTACAAAGCACAGTTAGCCGATATTCTGACAGCGATCATGATACTCGTGAGCCGAGATCTTGACCGAAAGCACCCTGATGCAAAACACATAGCCTACCTACTTAACGATGAAGACGCTGCAGATGCAGTATCTAAAGAGCTTTAAAATGGCATTTAGTAGTAACCGTACCGATAGCGATGAATTACAAGAGCAGCATGAGATTAACGTCACTCCGTTTATTGATGTGATGCTGGTGTTGCTAATAATTTTTATGGTGGCGGCCCCATTAGCCACTGTCAGTGTGCCAGTTAAGTTGCCTGCTGTTGCGGCACCAACCCAACCGAAAAGTGATGATCCAACTTACCTTACTCTACAACAAGACCTTACTTTAATACTTGGCGAGGGAGATAAAATAAACCAACAAAATTTGGCGCAAGCACTAAAACAACATGGTATTGAAACACAGCAGCAAATTTTGATTCGTGCAGATAGCAAAGTTGAATATGGTCAGTTCATGGCATTAATGAATCAATTAACTAAAGCCGGCTACTCACAAGTTGCTTTAGTCGGTCTTGAACATGAAACGGATGTTGCCCAGTGAGTTTATTCGCAGGAAACGATACCAGCGCTTCTCACTTGGTGCGTTGGCATGTTGTAGGCGCTTTTTTTATCGCCGCGATGCTTCATGCCGCCATTGCGGGTTATTTTTTAATGCCGACAGAGCATAACAATATCGTACCCATGCAAGCTTCACCGCAGGTGTTTGAAGTCAATATTGTGGCAGCCCCCAAAGCGGAGCCATCGGCACTTCCTGTCGGACCTGCGCAACAAGAGTCAGCACCAGTAAAGCGGCAG
Organism: Pseudoalteromonas sp. SR44-5; assembly: GCF_014163675.1. Classification (NCBI taxonomy): domain Bacteria; kingdom Pseudomonadati; phylum Pseudomonadota; class Gammaproteobacteria; order Alteromonadales; family Pseudoalteromonadaceae; genus Pseudoalteromonas; species Pseudoalteromonas sp. SR44-5. Next base: position 6,715 of record NZ_JACJDT010000052.1, on the reverse strand, counting down.
GTAAGCAAGCCGACAACAACAATAGATAAACCCTTGGTAAAGCCATTACTCGAAAGCAAATCTGACTTTACCATTAGCGATAAACAACCTGAGCCAGCACCAAGTAAACCAGTAGAGAAATCTAATCAACAACAAGAGCAAGATCCACAACCGACTCCGCTGCCTGATAACACCAGCATAACAGGAGCCAGTGAACACTTGGTAGAGCAAAGTAGTGCTCCTTTGGCTATTCCAGTGAAAGAGTCAACAGTCGCATCTGGTCCGGTAAAAGGTGCTTTAAGTGAACAGCAAAGTACAGCTAAACAACTATGGCAAAGTGCTATTCAGATCCACCTAGAACGAAAAAAGCGCTATCCACGAATGGCAAAGTTAAGGCGCCAACAAGGTGTTCCTTGGGTGAGTTTTACCATGGACAGAGCAGGTAATATTTTAGATGTCACATTATTTAAAGCAAGCGGAATAGCTGCATTAGATAATGAGGTCATCGAATTAGTTAGACGTGCTGAGCCCTTGCCCGTCCCTCCAGAAGAAGTTACAGGGAACCCAATAAAAATGGCCGTGCCTGTGGCATTTTTTATTCATTAACAGCTACTTGCTGTGCTTATTACGAATTACTGAAATATAAAACTAAGGACATACAATGATTGCAGACCAACATGTTAACAATGAGATTAATACGCCTTCATTAACAACACTATTTAAACTCAATACCACGACTATTCACGATAACCTTGATAAAACGATTATGACTAAGCGACCGTTTGCAAGTTTAGACCGTTATGCTTTATTTTTAGAAGTTCAATATCGATTTCATTTGGCTATTGCCCCTCTTTATAGCGATACTAATTTAAGCCGCTTAGTGAGCGATCTGCCAACACGGCAGCGCCTAAGCCATCTTGAACAAGACTTACGCGATATTAACGTCGATCTGAGTGAAGTAACAACCAGCGTTAACTTAGTGCCGGTTGACTACCCAGCCTCACTGGGTTGGCTTTATGTATCAGAGGGGTCTAATTTAGGCGCTGAGTATTTATTAAAAGCAGCAAAACGTATTGGCTTATCAGAAGAATTTGGTGCCTCGCATTTAGCACCAGCAACAATTGGCCGCGGGCAATCATGGCAAGATTTTACAACGGCTTTAAATACGGTTGAATTAACTAAAGAACAACAGACACTCGCAATTAATGGCGCTCGCGATGCTTTTAGTTTGGTTCGTAGTGCTGTTGATTGTGTATTTGTTTAAGTAAAACGTGAGCTGCAAGTGCATTAAAATTAAGCGATAAAGTATGAAGCGTACAGGTAAGAAAAACTCGATGTTAGTTATTAGTAAATTTAAGCAAGTGACTTATTTATTAAGTGGCTTCGTGTTAACCGTAATGGGGATTGTCGGTGCTTTTTTGCCGATAATGCCAACAACAGTATTTCTTATTGGTGCTGTTTTTTGTTTTAGCCGTTCATCAAAGCGCTTTGAATCTTGGTTAATTAATCACCCTCGCTTTGGTAAAACACTAATCAATTGGCAAGCCCATGGCGCTATTTCTAAGTCGGCAAAAGTAATGGCCAGTTTAGGTATGGCTGTTGGGTATGGATTATTTTACCTAAGCGCGCAACCTTCTTTATTACTGGCAACTGTTGTCGCGCTTTTTATCGGTGGCAGCGCATATTACGTTTTATCTCGCCCCTTACCACCAAAAGACTGCTCGTGATGGTTGCCACTTAATTAGGCGCGAGATTGATAACCTCGTCCCTAAGTAAAAACAGAGGGAGTTAAGGTATCCAGTCAGCGCTAGCTTGTTAGCTACAGCTAAGTAAACAACTCACCTTTAAGCTGGTCCTCAGGCAGTAGCGGTTTAAGTTACCCTGTCACCAGAATATTTACTCAACAATGACCGTATTCTTTACGAGCAAATTGTTTGAGTATCATGCTAAAACTCTGAGTTTTATCAAATATAGCTAGCTCAGGCTCAGTGGAAAAGTAAAAGTGACGGTAATACCTTGCTCTGGCTGACTATGTATTTTTACATCGCCCTGAAGAGCTTGGGTGGCAAGGTTATAAACAATCGCCATACCTAAACCGCTGCCGCCATTGCCACGAGTGGTGGTAAAAAAGGGTTCAAACACACTTTGTAATACGTCCTTGCTCATACCGTGGCCGTTATCGCTATAGCGTAATGTGTAAGTGTGTTGCTGGGTATCTAGGTGAACGGCTATATTGATATGATTATCTTCGCGATCTTTAAAGCCATGCACACAGCTGTTACTCACCAAGTTCATAATAATTTGGCTTAAAGCCCCCGACACTGTGATAAGCGTTAATGCTTTGTCGCACTCAATTGTGGTGGTTACTTTGTGGCTGCGGGTTAATGGGGTGAGACTATGTATTGTATTAGCTAAGTAGTCATTTAACTTCACGGTGCTAATATCAAGAGAAGATTGATCGACCGCTGTTTGTTTAAAATTACAGATCAATGCTGCGGCTCTATCAAGATTACTACTGGCAATGATTAAACACTCATTAATATGCGCGACAAATTTTTGCAAATTGCTTTTCGATAATGTGTTGTCATTTAGCTGTTGAGTTAGTTGTTTAAGATTATCTGTTGCCGAACTATTGGCGGTAACGGCATACCTATTGGCGTGTTTACTTCATGGGCAACACCTGCCACTAGGTTTCCTAATGCGGCCATTTTTTCCGCTTCAATTAGCTTTTCTTGGGTACCGGTTAACTCTTCCAATGTTTTTTGTAAGGTATTCGTTCGCTCAATCACCCGCTCTTCTAGGCGATGATTGGCAACTTCTAATTGTTGCTTAACTAAACGACTTTCTTGCGCCGACAATGCGCGGCCATAAAGATCAGCAAGTCCACTCAAAAAAGTGCATTCATCATCCTCCCATTGCCTAAAACTGCCAGTATGTTCACAACAAAAAATACCGATCATTTCTCCTTTGAATCGGATCGGTGCATCCAACATTGATTTTATTCCTAAAGGCGTTAAATAATGCTCTGAAAATTCAAAGGTAGCGGGATCAGTATGCGCATTATTAGCAATGATCACGCGCTGAGTATCTAACGCAGAAAAATAAGCCGGATAGTTCTCACGTGATAATATGAGGCTTTGGTTTACATTGTTGTTCGCGCGGTCAAACAGTAACTGACAATGACACTCGGTATTATCTTTATTAAATAACCAGATGCTAGCACGCGTATTATTTAAGCCATCAATAATGGCATTTACAATTAATTGTTCTGCAAGCTCTATATAGCCATCATCTAACGCTGATGAAGTAGACACTTTATAAAGTAATTGCACAAGCTGTTGCCGCATTGAATACACCTTCCCCAAACTATGGTCATCAATTTAGTTTAGTTGATGAAATTAAATCCTACCTCAACAATTATAATGCTTTAAATATTAAGACGTTGTTCAGATATGTTTGGTTATTATGAACACTCACTCCTGTTGATATCCCTGACGACTTTATGTTGTTTAAGCAGTTTTACCAGCTCTTCTTAGAGCTGGTTTTTTTTTGCCTGTTTTTAATGGCTTCATTTTCTTCCATTACAGCAATGCAGCGATTACCAAGCACACAGCTGTAAAAACAACCTCGAAAGATCAACCCACCCTAGTTACTAATAGGTAGTCATGTTACAGTTTCAGTAATTTACTTAGCACTTTAATTTATCGACTAGGCAGTAGTATGCGTCATTATTTTGTATCAATTTTACTTCTTTTTGCCACTTTTGTGGCAGCTCAGGCACAGGCACAGGCACAAGAGTCTCGTGCTGTACCCAACCTGCAACATCAAAAACAGGCACTCAAAAAACTCCAAGAGCCGATGTACAGACCCTTGATGGAACGCTATATTCTTGATGAACTCAAAGCAGTACGCCAAGATCAGCAAAAACTACGTGAAGACGTTACCAAACAAGTCACTCATGCTCAGCTTGATACCGCTGATCGCGCACTGACTTACACCACTGATACAATTAATAATGTATTTTTTATCATCACTGCCACAGCCTCTATTTTGGTACTGGTTGGTTGGAACTCGTTACGTGATGTAAAAAACAAAGTAGAAGATATTGTAAATACCCGTGTCAGCGTGATCACTAATGAATACGAAGCACGGTTGAATACATTTGAAGAAAAGCTACGCGAGCGCTCTGAAGAAATTTTAAGTAACCAACAAAAAATATCTGTTACTAATGAAGTCCACTCTTTATGGATGCGCGCTAATTTAGAAAGCGATATAGCCAATAAGATCGAAATATTTGATGAGATTTTAAAACGTAAACCCGAAGATGTTGAAGCTATCGCTTATAAAGCCGATGCATTACTAGAGCTTAATGAAACAGCTCAGGCGATAGAGTTGTGTAACCAAGCCTTGGATATAGACAGTGACTACGGCTACGCTTATTGGCAACGTGCATGTGCCTATGCGTTGACGCATAAACACGCTGATGCGTTGGCCGATATTAAAATGTCGTTGGAGTATTCACCAAACTTACGTAATGAGCTATTGCATGAAAGTGCATTTGCCAGTTTGCACGACAATAGCAGCTTTAATGCGATTGTATCTGGCGACAATGATTAGCGTTCTAAGAAGCTTTCTATTGCTTGAGTGAGTAGTTCATCGAGTTGCTCCTCAAACTCATCTTTGTTGGTTTTAAAGTGCGCTAGATATGCCTGCGCATGCTGATCAGATAACAGCCGAGCATTAATACTGTATTCGCGCTCGGCTTTAGTTTTATCAAACCGCGGGGTAAAGTGGTACAAAGCAAAATAAGGGGCAACCAATTGCTGATTAGCATAATCGCAAAAGCGTTCAATTGTTTGCGCACCTGTTGGTCCTAAACAGCCAGGCTCTACACGATAAAGTAACTTAATTTTTTTATCATCACTAATGTCCATACTCGTCGCGGCCCCTTTATTTGCCTATATAATCTGCCTATTAATGCTCTATCTAAAAAAGAGCACTTTAGTTATTTTGCCGTTTTCAACTTGATAGCTAGAGATTAACTCCCCGCGCTTATCAACTACATTTGGATCTGTTGAACAGGTTTCTGACAGTTCATGATCGATAACGATATTACCGTGTACAATGCGTTTAATTGGGGATGATTTTATACACTTTAATTTTTTAAACATTATCCCGTAACGGGCAATCAGTTTTTCTTTGCCCTTAAACAGTAACTCATTTGGAAAGGCATAAAACTCTACATTTTCATCATACATACTAATAAATGCGTCGATATTTCTGGCGTTGTACGCCTTAATTAATTGCTCGATAACGGCTAACGATTCGCGTGACTGTTTGGCTTTAACTTGTTGCTTGAGTGTTAGCGCTTCTTTAGCTTGGATCACCGCTTGCTCTGCTTGTGCGACTGCAAGCTGTTTTTCTTGTTGCGTTTTAGGAAGCTCAGCAGGTTTTGCCGCTTCGGTGCCAAGTACCTTACTGGTATCAACTTCAGGCTCGCTTGGTTTGCTGGTGTCTGTTTTAATTGGCTGTGTTGGTTCAACATTTACAGGTTCAGCTGATTGCTCATTTTGCGGGGTTAAAGTGATCACCGCAGGGCTATCTTGTAATTCAACCTCAGTTGATTTAGCTGGGGCTTTACTCTGCACTGACTTTTCTTCACCAGCGCTAGTGTCAGTCGTTTTTACTGCAGCAGGTAATGCAGCTGCTTTTGTTTCAGTTTTAGTCGGTGGTTCAACTACTTCAGCTGCAGTTGCTAATAATTGCCACGCAAGTAACAAACTTACTAAAAAAAATAACGGTTTCATACTGTTCCTGAGTAATTTAAGAAACTCTAAAATAACAAAATTTACCGGATCGCGATAGCTTTTTACCAATACTGCTCAACGGTGATTTGCCCAGGCTCCCGACGACGATTGCGAGTGTAGCCTTGCTCGGTTAATAATGCGCTGGTGTCTTTAACCATTTGCGGATTACCGCAGATCATAAATTGACTATTTTGCGGGCTAACTACACTGTCACAATGCTTAAATAGAGTGCCATCGGCGATTCGATCAGTAATGCGCCCATCTAAGCCGACAATTGCCTGCTCGCGACTCACTACGGGCAGATAACTCAATTGCGGATACTGCTGCTGCAACTGCGCGATTTTTGCTTGATAACTTAAATCTGTATTCAAGCGCACACCATGCACTAAGGTAATATGCTTAAACTGCTGCCACACATCAGGCTGCTCTAAAATGGATAAAAACGGCCCAATTGCGGTGCCGGTACTAAGCATAAACAACTGTTCACTAGCGGGAATTTCATCAATAGTAAAAAATCCACTGGCGCGGCTTTCAATCATCACTGTATCGCCAGGTTTAAGCTTGGCTAATTGTTGTGATAATAAGCCATCGACTACATTAATTAGGTAAAACTCTAAATCGGGAGAGCTTGGTGCATTTACGTAAGAATACGCTCGTGCAATACGTTTTTCATCCATCATCATAGAAAGCTTAGTAAACTGCCCTGCTTTAAACGGCTCCACATCGGCATTCACAATTAAACTAAATAACGTATCAGTCCACCAAACAATATCTTTAACACTCGCCTCAACCCAATTAGACACAATTAACACTCCTTAATTATTGCTTTGTATAACAGTGGCAAGAGTGCACAGCATTGTCAATGTTTGCGAGTTTGCATTCACTTATAAGGAGTGCGAGTTTGCGAGTTTGCGAGTTTGCGAGTTTTA
>NZ_JACJDT010000051.1:1297-33840 GCF_014163675.1 Pseudoalteromonas sp. SR44-5 | reverse complement strand
CCGTGATTTTATCTGCACTTTTATCCAGCTTTTCTTTTTGCTTTAAATCCTGTGTTATCAACTCTTCGCTCAGGCTATCTTGTGATTGGTGACGTTCGATAATACGTTTACTCGCGCGTTCTAGTTTTGCTTTTTTACGCCCTAGCTCATCGAATGTGCCGCTCCATTCTTTACTCGCATTAGATTTCAATTTGCATCCATCAATGGCAAACATGTTGCGACCTATCAAGCCTTCTTCGTCGCAGATCATCAGTACTTGCGTAAACAGCGGTTCAATCTATTCGTGCATTTTGGCCACGAATCCCGCTACAGATGTGTAATGAGGTTGAATATCACCCGACACACTCATGAACAAAATATTCGTCTCACACGCCTTAGCAATACGGCGGCTGCTGATCAAACCATGTGCATAGCCGAGCAAAATAATCTTTAACATCACTGACGGCGGATACGCCGCCGCGCCTGTTTTGTCGTTGTTATACCACGCGTCAAAGCCCGACAAATCGAGTTTATTTTCGACAATATAACAAAGCGCATACTCAAATGTACCTGGCAATATTTGCTCAGCAAAATTGATTGGAATGAATTTATTTTGGCAGGATAAGTCTGGCTTGTAGTTGGCCATAACAATTTACCGTGGGTGAATAATATCTATTAGATCACAGCGGACAGGTAGATTCAAGGTTAGAAAACAATCAAGCCGAATATGTAAAATCAGTTCCTAGAAAGAGTAATTCTACAGCCTCAACGCCCGGCTAAGGGGTTGACAACGCACCGCCGAACTCAAAAAAACACACTGTAAACACTGAACTGCAATTTTGCACTAAAGTCGCCACGCGTTGGCAATCCCTCTTGAGCCGTTTGTTATGCAAATTCAATGAGATAAACCGAATTTACACGACCAAAAACCACAATTGCAATGGTTGAGTGATTCAAGAACCAACCCAAGCAAGAACTGTGATAAATAAGCCGCCAAAACAAAGTCCACCTTTCAGCAACAAACCAAGCTTTTGAATCAGGAAAACTCAACGAGCTAAAACTTCAACAAGTGTAAAATGCTCGATAAACTTGCCCTTTCCACACTTTGCGCCCGCTAAATTCACAACAAACCAGCACCAAAACTCATTGAGGCAAACAAAGAACCTTGCCTGTTTTACGGCTTAAGTAAACCACGAATTTTAGGGTAAAAAAGCTCATTTGCCGACAATACCAAACGAATGGCTGGAGAAATCCAAAAGATTGAACCCCTAAATTTACCTGAGTTGCATAACAGCTTATTCAAAGGATCTAAACCCACAAGTTGCAGACAGAAAATCCTTCGAGTTTTTTAATACTTTCAGTCTAACTCTGTACCTAAATGTAAATCAAGGGATTTATATTTGTTGTTTTTTTGTTGTTGTAAAATACAAGAAATAATCCCGCGAGTTGTTGAAAAAAAACCAAACACAACTACTGTTTATATATACAGCAATGACTGGAGCAGATCATGGCTTCTGTATTTTTAGAATCCATCCGTGACTTTATGACAACGCGTCGTTATGCCAAGCGCACTATAGACACTTATCAATATTGGATAAAATTTTATATTTTATACCATGCTAAAAAACATCCAGCGCAATTGGCAGAGTCGGAGGTTGAGCAATTCTTATCTTATTTAAGTAATCAGCGTAATGTTGCAATGAAAACTCAGGCAACGGCTTTAAATGCTTTGGTATTTTTATACCGTCATATTATTAATCGACCGTTATCACTTGAGATGAATTTTAATAAATCACTCGTGCCACCTAAATTACCTGTAGTACTGACCCGTGAAGAAATGCAGCGTTTATTATTGGCAATGGATCCAAAGTATAAACTTATCGCTCAGTTACTTTACGGTAGTGGTCTACGTTTAATGGAAGCTGTAAGGCTACGGGTAAAAGATGTCGATTATGACTATGTCTCATTAATGATTTGGCAGGGCAAAGGCAATAAAAACCGCAGAGTAACATTAGCACTCGAACTACTGCCGTTGTTGCGCAGCCAAAGTCACTTGGTAAATGACTACTGGCAACGAGACAAACAAGCAACAGACTATGCCGGTGTCTGGCTTGCGAATGCACTAGCTAGAAAATACCCAGCGGCTCCTTATGAAATGAGCTGGCAATATTTGTTTCCTTCTGCCCAGTTAAGCATGGACCCAGAAAGTAAAAAGCTGCGACGCCACCATATTGATGAAACAACGGTTCGTAAAGCAATTAAGCTGGCAGCAAAGCTGGCAAAAATTCAAAAAAATGTTACCTGCCATACACTACGGCACTCGTTCGCTACCCATTTACTTGAATCAGGTGCAGATATACGCACCGTGCAAGAACAACTCGGCCATAGCGATGTTCGCACCACGCAAATTTATACGCATGTACTTAACAGTGGTGCCAGTGGCGTAAAAAGCCCGTTGTCGCAGCTACTTTAGGTTCTTATTATCTATTGGAATATCGCGTTTGGGGAATACAAAAAAACCGATAATAATCTTATGTGGAATTGCTGCTGTTAGAAGGGCAAAAAAATAGACCGCAGAGCACTCCCTGATGGTTTAGCTAGGGGTATATATCAGCTGCCTGATCAGTCTCACGAGCGAGTCACTCAACAGGACAATGCTTATTTGTAAGCTCCTTGCTTTTTATGAATTTTTCTAAAACACAGCGTCTCTTAACCCTTAATCTTTTTGTGAATAATTGTCTTAACTTTCTAATTTAAATTTTTACGCACACAAAAACGGCATTGCCAGAGCTTTCACCCCATGGGGTTATTTTTTCGTAGTCATGTTCAAACACATGTATTTCAAAATAAGGTTTTAGGGCTTCTTTTAACTGGGCAAAACTAACAGCGACCATTGGGTGCTCGTCGTGCCATATGAATGTTTCGTCTGCTGTTGCTTTATTTATACTGAGCTTTAATGACTGTTTTTCGCCACTGCCACTGTAATTCCAACCAGAGCGGAATGTGAATAGGCTGCCCGCGTTTTCAGCGCTATGCTCTACAAATGAATCGTTATCGATGTGATTTTTATCAACAACGTTAAAGCAAAATATACCACCGGCTTTTAGTGCATGGTGTACGCTTTTAATACAGTCTGTTAATTTATTAATGCCATCGCAGTAATGGATTGAATACAAGAAGCAGGTAATTAAATCAACTTGCTCAGGGATCACAAACTCACTCATATTCTGCAATGAAAATTGCGCTTCTGGGCAACGAATGGTTGCTCTATCTAGCATGGGTTGATTTATATCAAGCCCACTACTTTGATAACCATAATCAATAAAATGACGAACATGTGGGCCCGTGCCGCACGCTAAATCAAGATGCGTATTTCCCTTATTACCAAATATTTGCTGTAGCCTATGAATAAAATAACTTTGGGCTTGATAATCTATATCTGCGCACATTAAGTCATAGTAATCAGAAAGGTCTGTGTATAGCGCGTTCGCGGACATATTAGGCCTAATTATTTGTAGGAGGGTACGTTAAGCCGCGCATAATAAACTAATTATCACCATTAACGAAGCTGATTGAACGAAAAGAGATTTGTTGGTTTTTTTTTTACTCAACCCAACGTTCAATTTAAATGGCAAATTACTTAAAGCTTACCACTGAGCTTTACTTTAGTTTATCCCTAAATACTTATGTACTTGCACTGATAAGCGCCAGTTTTTTTCAATACAGGTTTCAATAGCCAACTTAGTTGCAGAGACTTTTTGGCTAATTGGTTGCAGGTAAACAAGCTTGGGGGTAACGCCTGTTTTTGCAAATAACTCTTCAAGCTCTACAACGTGTTTTTGCATCGCGATTGGGTGTTTTATTTCATCGGCGCGTTGCATGGCTGAAGTAAGTACGTCGTAGCCGCCACGCATATTAATTTTCGGTGATACCGTCACCCACGTTTGTGCTGGGGCTAAAATCTCAAAAGTGCCGCTGGTTTCTATTTGTGTGCTGTAGCCGTTAGCATGAAGTAATTCGCACACCGGGTTTAAGTCGTACATGCATGGCTCACCGCCGGTGATCACTACATGCTTGGCACGATAAGCACGATCGACAAACAAGTTAAATATTTGCTCAGCTGATGCGTCCGCCCAGTGATCTGAATCGGCCTTTTTCTCAACCGTGTCGTCCAGTGATACTTTATACACATTATCAACTTCCCACGTTTGCTTAGTGTCACACCAAGCGCAACCTACGGGGCAGCCTTGTAAACGTAAAAATATTGAAGGCGTGCCGGTAAAGCTCGCTTCGCCTTGAATGGTTTCAAATATTTCATTAATTTTGTACAAAAGAGTCTCACTCACTACTTGGCATTAATTACGAGCATAAACATAGTTTAAAAAATCAAAAAACACGGTCGAAAATTGTTATTTATGCCCCAGCCGTGTAGTATATCGCGCCCTGATATAAACCTCTATTAAAACTAAGAGCAAAACAGTTATGACGCAAAAAGTAGTTGTGATTTACTCCGGCGGTATGGATTCATTTACCGTATTAAATAAAGCCCTGCAGCAAGGCCGCGAGGTATATGCCCTGTCATTTGACTATGGTCAGCGTCATGTAAAAGAGCTTAAAGTTGCAGCCAGTGTGTGTGAAAAGCTTGGCGTACCGCATAAGATAGTTGATATTTCTGCGATCAATCAGTTAATTGGTGGCTCATCGTTAACTGATGATATTGATGTCCCAGAAGGCCACTACGAAGCCGAAAACATGAAAAGCACCATAGTGCCTAATCGCAACATGATTTTGCTGTCACTGGCTGTGGGTTACGCTGTATCACTCAAAGCAAGCCAAGTGTATTACGGTGCTCACTCTGGGGATCATGCTATTTACCCAGATTGCCGTCCTGAATTTGTGCAAAAAATGGATGATTTATGTCGTATTGCTAATTACGACGCGGTGGAAATTTTCAGTCCGTATTTAAATGACACCAAAATTGATATTCTTACTGATGGTTTAAAAATGGGCTTGGACTACAGCCAAACGTGGACTTGCTATAATGGCCGTGAAAAAGCCTGTGGAAAATGTGGTGCCTGCCAAGAGCGCTTAGAGGCATTTAGCCTTAATAACATTACCGATCCAATCGAGTACGAATAACCCACATTAAAAAAGGCTATCATCGCGATAGCCTTTTTATTATTAACTGAAATAAGTTTACAGCCAACGTTTTACCCGAGACTTGTAATCGCTGTACCCTTGACCAAATATTTTTAATAGAGCCCGCTCCTCTGGAATAATTTGAAACCAAGTTAAGTAACAAATAAAGCCCAGCACACACAATAACGCCCACAGTGATGTTAACCACACTCCCCAACCTGCCAGTATAAAAGCAAAACCAACATACATTGGATTACGTGAAATTTGGTACACACCCGTGGTAACCAGTGCTGACGCTTGATCTGGTTTACTTGGGTTTACAGTGGTTTTTGCTAAGCGAAAACTAACCACCCCAGCGATACAAAAAATACAGCCTATGGTGAGTAAAATAACCGCAACATAAAAAATAAATGTGGTGAAATCAATCACACTGTAGTGGGCAATTACCGCCATTAGCACAGCAAAAAAAAGCACTATAATAATCGGAGGAATTTTATTATTTAGCATAGTAACTCACTGTTGTCGTTAAAATTAGTTAATGCTGCAATTAAACACTCATCACACTGTATCACTGATGAATATACCGCAGAGGGTCATGTTGATACAAATAAAGTTACAATTGTCAGCTTCATCATTTGCGCATTCTGGTTATACTTTACACACTATATAAAATAATAAGGAATACACCATGTCAGGAACTACTATGGTAGTCATGATCGTATTTATCTCTGTTGGGTTTGGGGTAATGTACGATATGTATAAAAAACATTTAGAGTTTAAACATCGCACACTCACCGATAATAAAGAGTCGAATAATCAAATTGCTGCTGTTACTGCTGAAATGCTTGCGCTAAAAGAGCGTGTACAAACATTAGAAGCTATCGTGACTGATCCTAGTTACAGCGTAAAACAAGAAATCAATAAACTGTAAATTTGCCGCGTTTAAAGCGCTTGCAAGTAATCTGGATATAAATGCGCGTTTTCTGGCTGCTCAATTCCATGAGCGGCTAAAAACCCACAGATCACTTGCCCGCATCCTTGTGGAGCACGAGAGCTGTCAATTTCAAAATTTAATTGATCGGCATGTTGTTTGCCAAGTTCGCATAATTGCAACGCATGCTGCGAACGCAACACAATACTCAATGCCCCGATTTGCTCTACGTTAACGTTTTTACTAAAGCGCGCAAAACCTGCATATTTAAATTGCTCATTCACATAATCATTACTGATCGCTACCAACGCGGTCATCAAGCCATGCAAAAAAGCATTTGCAGATGTATCTGCGGCTAAAAAAATCACTGTTTTTGCGTTAAATTCGCTTAACTGACAGTCAGTACAATTGAGTCGCAGAGTGTAAAGTATGTGCTCATCGGCAATTTTTTGTTGTGCAATTAAAGTCAGTGCGGCTCCAGCAAATAAACATCTAGCAAGTAACTTTATGACACTTTGCGGTTGATGATCAGCAGCCATGGTTAATTGCGGGTTTTGTGCTAATAAAGGTAAATCATGATGGTTATTAAACGGCGTGCTGCTGCCCTGCTCACTATTGAGTTGAAATAGTTCTCTTACTTCGTGTTCACGGGCTATTTTTAACGCTAAAAAAGCGGTTTGGATCAATTCCGAGGTAGGTAAGTTTTCTTCCACAAACCAGCGCCGGCCAAATAATAACTTTTTTGCCTTGGTGCTGCGATAATTATCTGGACTAAGAATGGCCACTTGTAAATAAATTTGCTCATTCTGTTTTGCGGCGAGCACCCGAAAGTGAGTTGAAAACTCAATTTTATCAAGGGTTTCGTTCACGCTTTCGAGGGTATGTTGATAACGTAAAAAATGTTGCGGCACTACCCAGCTCGCGTTACTCAATTGCACGATGGGTGCATAAGCAATTGGCTGCTCACAATTATATAGCAGCTCATTATGAGTATATTTGACTGATGTAAAGTGGTTATTTTTATCTGACATAACTAAACCAAGTAAACTCGCTAACACAAAGCGCTGAAGATGAGTTATTTACGCTGTAACGCTAGTCGATAGATCACAGTGCTGCGTTTAATTTAGCGATATTTTTTGATAATCATCGAGCACATGTTGAAAATATGTACGGTCTTTGTTCAACATCCGAGTATAGTGCGCAACTAATTGTTGCAGATACAATTCGTGCATTTGCTCAGCATTGTCCCACATCTGACTACCAGTAACACTCAATGCAGTGTTACTGGTAAAACTTAGCTGTATCACTTCGTAAAAACGGTTGTTTTCTTGCACCAGTTGCTCTTTGATAAGTCCTAAACCTAACGCCTGTAAACCTTGTCGTAAGGTATAGGTATGATGCACCGGACAAACAATAAAACTGAGTTGTTCACGAAGCTTTTCAGGGCAATTAGCAACCATTTTTTGTACTAGCCTCAGCAGTAATTCTCCACCGACTCCGGCGATAATGATCAGCTGTTTGGCTGATGGCTGCAGCTCAATTGTAGCTACATCCTGACATAATACTTGCCATTGGCAAGCTGCTTGCTGATCACTAAAACGCGTAAGCGTGTGTTCAAGCTCGTCCATTAACGTAGGCACTATATCAACAAAGTTTATTTGCTTGGCGGCTGCCCGCTTTAAAAGCGCCATACCAAGCAAACCGTGGTCACAACAACAGTCCCAAATTACATCATACGGCGCGCAGATCAACGAATCGATTGCACTGAGGCGGCTACTTAGTTTCATTTAAAGCTAAACTTGAGCCGTTTTATAGATCAATGCTTTTAAGCTACGGTCGCTATCAACATCAACAAAACCATGGGTCGGCGCTAGGCGCTCTACAAATTCAATCGCACCTTGAGTGTGTTCGTCTATCAGCGCTTTAAATGACGCTTCACTTAGCTCTGGACTGTTAGCACATAACAGCAATTGAGTATGGTCATTGAGCAGTTCAGGTAAGCGGCGCAGCACTTTTTGATAATCTTTAGTTAAAATGAAACTGCCTTTTTGAAAGCTTGGCGGATCAACAATAATTAAATCAAAAGGGCCAGCCTTTTTAAGTTTACCAAACGACTTTAATATATCGTGCGGTAAAAAGCTCACACCGCGGTCAAAGCTATTAAGTTGATGATTTTGCTTACCGGTGCGCAGTACACCTTTGTTCATATCCATATTGATCACACTATCGGCACCGCCACGCATTGCCGCAACCGAAAAACCACATGTATATGAAAATAAATTCAATACCTTAGCGTGTTTACTATGGGCTTGAACAAACTCCCGTCCACGGCGCATATCCGGGAATATACCGGTATTTTGACGGCTCATTAAATCCACAAAAAACTCACTGTCACCTTCTTTAACACTATGCGGGCTCGGTAGTTGACCAAATAACAGTTTATTTTCAGTTTGTTGTCCGGCGCGTTGTTGAAATACCAACGAGGTGATTAATTCTTTAGCGTGTTGTTGTGCCCATTGCCAAAGCTGCTCACTTAATTGCGTTAGCGTTTGTGAGTCAACTTCGTCGTACGACACTAAAAATAAACACGGCGGGTAAAAGTCGATATTTAGATGACTCAAATGCTCGGTAGTGTGACCGCGGCCATGAAACACACGACAAAGCTCATTGTCTGCTAAGGGCGCACTTTCAAGTGCTGTAATAAGGGGCGTAAAATTATGCATTTTTAATTAACTGTTGTTGTAATTCATGGATTTCATCACGAACGGATGCGGCTTTTTCAAATTCTAAATCACTTGCGTATGCATGCATTTTGGTTTCGAGTTGCTTAATTTGCACTGCGATCTCTTTTGCACTGAGCACTTGCTTACTTTGTTTTCGGATCAGCTGTAAATTATCTTGTGGGCCGGCTCGCTCACCAACATCCATAATGTCAGTAATTTTCTTCAATAAGGCTTGTGGTTCAAGGCCATGCTTAATATTGTAAGCGTGTTGAATATCGCGGCGACGCTGAGTTTCATCAATAGCTTTGGCCATTGATTTAGTGACTCGATCACCGTATAAAATTGCCCGACCATTTAAGTGACGAGCCGCACGACCAATGGTTTGAATTAATGCGCGAGCTGAACGTAAAAAGCCCTCTTTATCAGCATCGAGTATTGCAACTAGCGATACTTCTGGCATATCTAAACCTTCACGCAGTAAGTTAATACCCACTAACACATCAAACACCCCAGCGCGAAAATCACGAATAATTTCGACCCGTTCAACGGTATCGATATCCGAATGCAAGTAACGCACTTTTACATCATGTTCAGATAAGTAATCCGTTAAATCTTCAGCCATGCGCTTAGTAAGTGTGGTTACTAGCACGCGTTCATCAATTGCTACGCGTTTATATATCTCTGACAATAAGTCATCAACTTGAGTTGCCACTGGGCGTACTTCAATTTGTGGATCGAGTAATCCTGTGGGGCGAATAACCTGCTCGGCAATATCATCTCCACAACGTTCAAGTTCAAAATCACCCGGGGTTGCTGATACATAAATTGTTTGCGGTGCTATTGCTTCAAATTCTTCAAAGCGTAGTGGCCGGTTATCCATCGCCGACGGCATACGAAAACCGTATTCCACGAGATTTTCTTTACGGCTACGATCGCCTTTATACATAGCGCCGATTTGCGATACCGTAACGTGAGATTCGTCAATAATCATTAACGCATCTTCAGGAAGATAATCAAGCAAGGTTGGCGGTGGATCGCCCGGCGTGCGACCAGATAAATATCGGCTGTAGTTTTCGATGCCAGAGCAATAACCAAGCTCGGTCATCATTTCAATATCGTATTGTGTACGTTGTGCCACGCGTTGCTCTTCGACCAGTTTATTAGCACTGAGTAACTGCGCACGACGGTCTTTTAATTCAGCTTTAATATGCTCAACCGCATCAAGAATTTTATCTCTGGGTGTCACATAGTGCGTTTTAGGGTAGATAGTTGCGCGGACTATGTGTTTTTCAACCGCGCCGGTAAGCGGGTCAAAAATACTTAGCCGTTCTATTTCGTCATCAAACATTTCTACACGCACTGCAAAAGTGTCTGACTCAGCAGGGAATATATCCACAACTTCACCGCGAACCCGATACGTACCGCGGCTAAAATCAATATCATTTCGCGTATATTGAATTTCAGCTAGTCGGCGCAGCATATCGCGTTGATCAACTTTTTCGCCCACTTTTAACAACAGCATCATCTTCATGTATGATTTTGGATCGCCCAAACCATATATGGCTGATACTGATGCCACTATAATTGTATCCCTACGCTCTAATAGCGCTTTGGTAGCACTTAGGCGCATCTGCTCTATGTGTTCGTTTATCGAGGCATCTTTTTCAATAAAGGTATCGCTTGCAACAACATACGCTTCTGGCTGATAGTAATCATAATACGAAACAAAATATTCGACCGCGTTGTGCGGAAAAAACTCTTTCATTTCGCCATATAACTGCGCTGCTAAGGTTTTATTATGCGCCATAATGATCGTTGGGCGATTCAAATCATTGATAATATTAGCCATGGTAAATGTTTTACCAGTGCCTGTTGCCCCTAATAATGTTTGATGAGCAAGTCCGGCTTCTAATCCTTCACATAACTGCGCAATAGCGGTGGGTTGATCCCCCGCAGGTTTAAATTTAGATACCAGTTGAAAATGGTCGCTCATGCTTGGCACTCCTGTACAGCTTGGTTACTGATCATATTCAGCTCTTTGATAAACCATTTATAAGCTATTATTGCAGTAAATAAATTACCCAGCGCTGCGCCGATCAGCAAGCCTGGTAAACCGGCATATAAATTACCGACATAAGCAAATGGAATATAAAAAATAAATAATCGGATCACACTTAGAATTAATGCATTCATTGGTTTGTGTAAGGCATTGAACGATGAATTAGACAAAATAATTATCCCTTGCAAACCGTAACTTAGCGGCAAGGTAAAAATAAATAATTTGATCACATCGATAACCATCTGCTCTTTACCAAACAACTCACTGATCACTCCTGAAAATGCAATGAGCAGTAAATAAATAATAAACTGCCAAATCATCACAAATTTTAATGTTGTGGTGTACGCCTCTTTAACACGGTTAAGTTTACCAGCACCAAAGTTTTGACTAATAAACGGCGGTAACGTCATCGATAAAGCTAACACCACCAAACTGGCAATTGATTCAATACGACTGCCTACGCCAAAAGCAGCAACAGCCTCAGGTCCATGATGAGCAAC
This sequence comes from Pseudoalteromonas sp. SR44-5, assembly GCF_014163675.1. Classification (NCBI taxonomy): domain Bacteria; kingdom Pseudomonadati; phylum Pseudomonadota; class Gammaproteobacteria; order Alteromonadales; family Pseudoalteromonadaceae; genus Pseudoalteromonas; species Pseudoalteromonas sp. SR44-5. The sequence goes on along the minus strand of NZ_JACJDT010000051.1, from coordinate 22,509 downwards.
CATGGCAATCATCACCGCCATTGCAACTGGTGTTAACATATTTGCACCTGCCGCTGGCAAACCAATTTTAAGAATTTTTCGAATAGAGCTTAATGGGGTTTGGTTATTTGCATTTAGGCTCAGCAAGCCTTTTTTTACTGCTAGCAAATATAAAATAATGACAACGGCTACCGACCATGCGATGACGCTGGCAATCGCAGCGCCTTTAATGCCAAATGCAGGAATTGGCCCAAAGCCAAAAATCAATATTGGGTCGAGCACGGCATTGATAAGTCCCGCTCCACCCATCACTATGCTAGGCGTTTTAGTGTCACCGCTGGCACGTAACACTGAGTTACCAACCATAGGGGTAATTAAAAATACACTGCCTAAAAACCACACACTCATATACTCATGGATCAGCGGCAACACTTGCTCCCCTGCTCCCAGCAATTTAAATATCGGGGAAATAAACAGATAACCAAATAGCGATAAACATATCACCATCACCACTGCAATTAATAATGCGATGCTGGCGTCAAAGCGTGCTTCTTCAATATTATTACTACCCAATGCCTTGGCAATAACCGCTGACGTACCGATACCCAAACCAATAGCTAGGCTGATCACGGTAAAGGTTACCGGAAAAGTAAAACTGACAGCCGCTAATGGCTCAGTTCCCAATAAGCTAATAAAAAATGTATCGACAATATTGAACATCATTAACGTGATCATGCCGAAAATCATCGGCACAGTCATTTTCTTCAAGGTCGGTACTATTGGATCGTTTAATAAATCGGGAGCTGAGTTGCTCTGCAAAGTTGCGCGCATGGGAATAAATAAACCTCTTTTATTAAGCGTGGTATTTTAAAGCATCAGGGCTTTTCAAGCCACGCATTTATCAAGTGATTATAAATTGATTACAAAAACGCCTAAAAAACCATAGAAAAGTGTTCTTTTTACGTGTTTAGCGACGATTTCACTTCGAACCTCTACTAAAAACAATAAAAATACATTTTTATAACCTTTATCACAAAAACATCGCGACTGGTGCTGCATTTTTACACAAAAATTGCGCTAATCGAATCGTTACGAATAAATTTACTCATCAACGAAGCTCTTTTCAGCTTATTTTTTCAAGTCATTGTTTTAAAATGAGATAAAAAAACTGTTTTAAATGCTTGATATCCTCACAGTGCCCTAAAAATATGGCTCTGCCAACGTTCTTAAAGTTTCATAAACAGAGTTATCCACAGAAACCGTGGATAACTCTTGCAAAGCCACGTTAATAAAGGCGTGCAAAGGGACGGCTTAAACACGCTAACGGCAATGTTGGCAAATACTAACTTTAGACAATTTGAGTTAAATAGCTCATAAAACATACTTAACCCCTGTACCAATGACCTGTCACATTTATTTAAACGCCCATTCAATATGAAAAAATAAATATAACTAAATGAAATAAAACAATATATATATATTTCCTTGCTATTCTCATGGGTATTAAGTCGCTAAACTAAGGGTTCAGATCTGTATGTCATTTTTTTCTCGGCATTTTTCGTTAACGACTAATTAAATGCATAAGTAAATTTAATTATTGCGAATTTGCGCTTTTATTAGCTAACGTTAAAAAAGTACATTTCATAAATTTATTCGTACAAAACTAGATAAATGATCACTTTTATAATTTGTCTGGCGGTTAACTTGTTTGTTTTTTAGTCGTTGAAAACCGAGATTTTATCACGCGTCTCGATTTACACGGCTTAAATGAAGAGAAAAAAAGCCACAAAACAGCCAGATCGAACATAAAAACATCGAACAGACTGCTTTTTTTTGTTTATCCGGTTTTATGTGTTGACACTTTGCAGCGCGGTCATTAATATTTCGCCCCGTTGAAAGGCACATACGCTTCCCCCTTAGCTCAGTTGGTTAGAGCGACGGACTGTTAATCCGCAGGTCCCCCGTTCGAGTCGGGGAGGGGGAGCCAGTCTTTTCAGCCATAAACGATTCCCCCTTAGCTCAGTTGGTTAGAGCGACGGACTGTTAATCCGCAGGTCCCCCGTTCGAGTCGGGGAGGGGGAGCCAAGTTTATGTAATATGATTATTGTTCCCCCTTAGCTCAGTTGGTTAGAGCGACGGACTGTTAATCCGCAGGTCCCCCGTTCGAGTCGGGGAGGGGGAGCCAAATCATATAAAATTTAAGTATCGTAGTTCCCCCTTAGCTCAGTTGGTTAGAGCGACGGACTGTTAATCCGCAGGTCCCCCGTTCGAGTCGGGGAGGGGGAGCCAACTTAAAGAATCAATTAGACTTTCCTAAACAATTCCACTACTCTACTACAATCAAAATATTTCTTTTTAATACACATTTAATAAGTGTAAAATAATTTGATTAATCAAGGATCTGATTCCTTCCCTTTGATCTACTAAAAAGAATAAGACATGGCTGGTTTCAAAAAACTCATATTTATTCAATTAATATCTTGGATGTTGTTTGCAAGTATTGGTGGCTATTTTGTTGCGTCAGCGTTTGACAACGCAGTAAGCGATGCACAACATAAAACGCAATCAGTGGTAAACAACTATATTAGTAAACATTCTATTGCTGAAATAGCACCAGATAAACTTCAGCAAGTGCTTGCTGACGGTAATACTTTTTCTTCATTTATTTTGCGTGATCAGCAAGGTAAAGAACTTATAAATATTACATCCCCTACTTCATTACCAGCCATTGCGCAATTAGTTAACACCAGCTTTAACTCTATCCGTCCTCAATTTGCTGTTAATCAAGCGTCTGATATCAAAGTTGAATTTACTATTAATGCCAATAACCTTGGGTTGATACTCCAACAAGCGATGTTTATTGTTATTTTAGTGTCAGGTTTAATGGCAATTATTCCCATTGTGTTCATGAAAACCATGTTTAGTAAGCTAAATAGAAATATAAGCATGACAGTGGCTGAGATAATTGATGTTTATATCAATCAAAATCAAGTCAACACCGGTCTTGAAACAGCGATTAATAGCAGCAAAATAAAACAACTGGGCGTTGACCTAGTGCCGAGCTTTAATCGCCTGTCGCACTTTTTACAAAGTAAGCATGATGATATTCAAAATGCCGCACATTCTATCAAGCAAGAAGCTTATAAAGATGTAGTTACTGAACTTGGCAACCGTAATATGTTTGTTGAATATTATGAGAAGTACATTGAAAGCAGTGAAAAAAGCACCTTTGGCTCTTTGGCAATGGTTCGTTGTAGTGAATTACAAGCAATCAACCAAACTCGTGGTTACCAAAAAGGTGACGAGTATGTCAAAGCTGTGGCTGATATTATTAAACATATCAGCGGCACATATACAGGCAGTAAAGTTTTTCGTTTGAATAGCTCAGATTTCGCGATTGTGCTGCCTAACACTCCTCTAAAGGAATCTGAACGTTTTGGTGATAACTTACAATCTCGATTTACTCAATATCAGCAAAACCAAGAATTAAGCTCAGTAGCAAATACTGGGATCGTCGCTTATGAAAAAGGCAAACCCTTAGGTGAGCTACTTTCGATAGTAGACAATGCTATGAGCATGGCCCAATCAAAACAAGCTAACGCCTGGCATATACAACGCGAAACTGATTTAGTTAATAATGTAAGTGCAGGATTTGGCAATCAAAACTGGCGTAAAGTGATTAATGAAGTCATTGAAGCTGAGCGTGTACATTTGGTAATGCAAAACATTATGCCAATTGGTAAAAGCATGAAGGCCTACGCTGAAATTCAAGTGCGCTTTAAAACAACAGAAAACCAAGTATTGCCTACCGCTTCATTTTTAGCTATGGCTGAAAAGCTTGATATGGCGATGGAAATTGATCAGTTAATCATTAATTCATCACTGGAAAAAATTAAGAGCCGTAATTTCTCTGAAAAATTCTTTGGTTTGAATGTTACCGCCTCAAGCGCACACAATGATCAGTTCGTAATTTGGCTAGAGCGACGTTTATTAAAAGACACAAATATTGCCTCAAAACTGGTATTCGAAGTGAGTGAATTTGGCTTACAGCAAAATATTAAAGCCAGTAAACGCTTTATAGATATGATCCACCGTGTTGGTGCTCGGATCACGGTAGAACGATTTGGTGTTGGTTTAACCTCGTTTAAGTTTTTCCGCGATTTAAAACCTGACTTTATCAAAATGGATGCAAGCTATACTCGCGGCCTTGAAGAAGATAAAAACAACCAATACTTTATGCGTTTAATGGTCGACCTCGCGCATCGAATTGGTGTTAGCGTTTTTGCTGAGGGTGTTGAAAGCCAAGAAGAAAAACACATTATTGAAACTTTATGTCTTGATGGTGTGCAAGGTTATTACATCGAAAAGCCAAAAGATATTTAATCAATCTAAAAGGTGCTTTGAGCACCTTTTTAGTTTTCTAGTAGTTTATTTCCCCCTCCCCTGATCTGCTTTATCATTCCAAATGTCAGTAACTAGGTTAATGAACAGTTAATCTTTATTTATCATGCTATAAAATTCTAAATGCAATTCACTATCATTATTAAATGAGCCGTTTATTTACCTTCTACGTGTTGTTAAACAGCCAATAAAAAAGGATAATGTCGGCGTTTATTATAGCTTGAGGCGAACATGACAGAATATGTATTGCTGTTGATCGGCACAGTACTGGTTAATAACTTTGTGTTAGTACAATTTTTAGGTCTATGCCCGTTTATGGGTGTATCTGGCAAACTGGATACAGCTATAGGCATGTCACTTGCGACCACTTTTGTGTTAACACTTGCCTCTGTAACAAGCTATCTAGTTAATCAATATATTTTGATCCCACTTGATATCACGTATTTACGTACTCTAAGCTTTATTTTAGTGATTGCTGTGGTGGTTCAGTTTACCGAAATGGTAGTCAGAAAAACCAGCCCTACGCTGTATCGCTTACTCGGTATATTTTTACCTTTGATCACCACAAACTGTGCGGTCTTAGGTGTTGCGTTACTAAATGTCAAAGAGGATCATACGTTTTTACAATCTGCAGTATATGGCTTTGGCGCTGCTGTTGGTTTTTCTATGGTACTGGTATTATTTGCAGCTCTTCGTGAACGCTTAACCGCTGCTGACGTACCTACCCCCTTTAAAGGCGCATCGATTGCGATGATCACCGCAGGCTTAATGTCGATGGCCTTTATGGGCTTTACAGGATTAGTGAAGTTTTAACATGACCTTGTTTTATGCCTTGATTGCGCTGGGAACCCTAGCACTCATTTTTGGTTTGATCTTAGGATTTGCTGCTGTGCGCTATCGAGTGCAAAGTAATCCGATTGTTGAACAGATCGATACTATATTACCGCAAACACAGTGCGGCCAGTGCGGCTATCCGGGTTGTCGCCCTTATGCAGAAGCCATCGCCAATGGCGATGAAATTAATAAATGCCCACCAGGTGGCGATGCGACAGTAAAAAAATTAGCTGACTTAATGGGTGTTGAAGCTAAACCCCTTGCCGGTGGCGAACAAGCTGAACCGATAAAAACCGTTGCCTATATACGTGAAGATGAATGTATTGGTTGTACCAAATGTATTCAAGCTTGTCCTGTCGATGCCATTGTTGGTGCCACGCGCCAAATGCATACTGTTTTAATTGATGAATGTACGGGTTGTGACTTATGTGTTGAACCTTGTCCTGTTGACTGTATTGATATGCTGCCTGTAGAAACCACTAAGCAAACGTGGAAATGGCAACTAGATGCAATTCCAGTAACACAGATTGATTAAGGGCTCCCTATGGAAAAGCTAATCGCACAGATAAAACAAGGTAAAGTGTGGCCGTTTCCAGGTGGCATTCATCCACCGGGACAAAAAACAATTTCCAACAGTCAAGCAATCGCCCGTTTACCTTTGCCTGACAAACTCGTTGTGCCATTAAAACAACATATTGGTGCTAACGGTCAACTGATCGTCGAAAAAGGCCAACAGGTACTTAAAGGGCAAGCACTTACAAAGCCTGTTGCGAATTGGTCGGTGCCAATACACGCCCCGACTTCTGGTACTATTACTGATATTTGCCAAATGCCGTCTGCGCATCCATCGGCATTGCCTGAATTGTGTGTAATTATTGAGCCCGATGGCCAAGATAGCTGGTGTGCGTTAGCACCGGTGACAACACCAAGCCAGCTTTCTCACGAGCAACTTATCGATATTATTCATGACCGTGGTATTGCCGGTATGGGCGGTGCAGGATTCCCAACTTATATTAAAGCAGATAGTCGCAAAGCAATTGAGTATTTTATTGTTAATGCAGTGGAATGTGAGCCCTATATTACTGCTGATGATGTACTAATGCGTGAGCATGCTGCAGGCATTATTGCTGGCATAGAGATCATGCAGCAATTGCTTACACCAACACTTACTATCGTTGGTATAGAAGATAACAAACCAGAGGCCATCGCAGCCATGCAGGCAGCGGCTGAGTATAATGACAAAATAATCATTCAAACAGTTCCTACTGTTTATCCTTCTGGTGGTGAAAAGCAATTAATTAAGCTACTTACCAATAAAGAAGTCCCTAGTGGGGGAATTCCAGCAGATATCGGTGTGTTAGTACAAAACGTCGGCACTTTATTTGCTGTTCATCAAGCTGTCTATGAAGGTAAGCCACTAATTGAACGTGTTATTACGGTAACAGGTAATACAATTCATAATCCGGGTAATGTATGGGCTTTATTAGGCACTGAAATAAAACATCTACTTGATTGCCAAGGCTTTTCACCAGTGCCACAGCAACGCGTTGTAATGGGCGGCCCTATGATGGGCTTTACTTTGCCAACGGTGCGTATCGGCGTGGTAAAAACCACTAACTGTATTTTAGCCCCAGATCATGATGAGCTGGCAGAGCCCGGCCCTGAAAAAGCCTGTATTCGTTGTAGTGCTTGTGCTGATGCCTGCCCTGCTTCACTGTTGCCTCAGCAACTACAATGGTTTGCTAAATCAAAAGAATACGACAAACTGAAAGAGCATAACCTGTTTGATTGTATTGAATGCGGTGCTTGCGCGTATGTGTGCCCAAGTGAAATTCCGCTGGTGCAGTATTACCGTGTGGCTAAAGTTGAAATAAAAGAACAGCAAGCTGAGCAAGTTAAAGCTGAACGTGCGAAAGAGCGCTTTGAACTTCGAAAACAACGCCTAGAGCGGGAGCAAGAAGCACGACAAAATCGCCATAAACGCAAACCAGCTGCTGAAAAATCGGCTGACGAAAAACAAAAAATTGCCGATGCTCTAGCACGCGTTAAAAACAAACCAGCAAAAGATGACGACAAATCAGCTGTGGCCGCTGCAATTGCTCGCGCCAAAGCTAAAAAACAAAATCAAGAAGCAACGCTTGAACCAGATAACAGTGACGTAGCATTAGAGCGCGCAGCGCGCAAAGAGCAAGCTCGCAAATACAAAGAGCAAAAAGCCGCAAGCAGTACAGCTGCTGATCCGGATGATAAAAAGTCAGCCGTGGCCGCTGCGATTGCCCGCGCTAAAGCGAAAAAAGCGGCGGCATCAGAAGATGAAAGCGATAACACGACTGCTGCACCTACTGATGATAAAAAAGCCGCTGTAGCCGCTGCAATTGCTCGTGCTAAAGCAAAAAAGGCAGCACAGGCTGAACCAGCAGCAAGCGTAGAAAACGACAACTCTGAAAGTGAAGTCGCTACAGCCTCACCTGCCGATGATAAAAAAGCCGCTGTCGCTGCTGCAATTGCCCGTGCAAAAGCGAAAAAGGCAGCACAAGCAGCAAGCGTAGAAAACGACAGTTCTGAAAGTGAAGTTACTTCAACCTCACCTGCCGATGATAAAAAAGCCGCTGTCGCTGCTGCTATTGCTCGTGCAAAAGCGAAAAAGGCAGCACAAGCAGCAAGCGTAGAAAACGACAGCTCTGAAAGTGAAATTACTACAGCCTCACCTGCCGATGATAAAAAAGCCGCTGTCGCTGCCGCCATTGCCCGCGCGAAAGCGAAAAAGGCTGCACAAGCAGCAAGCGTAGAAAACGACAATTCTGAAAGTGAAGTCGCTACAGCCTCACCTGCCGATGATAAAAAAGCCGCTGTCGCTGCCACTATTGCCCGCGCGAAAGCGAAAAAGGCTGCAAAAGCTGAACAAGCAGCAAGCGTAGAAAACGACGATGCTGAAAATGAAACTTCGGCTACAGCGATAAACGAAGCTGAAATCGCTGAAGATAAACCAGAACAGACCGCACAAGATAAGAAAAAGGCCGCTATTGCCGCTGCGATTGCCCGTGCAAAGGCTAAAAAATTACAACAAGAAGGAAGTGATAAGTAATGAAGCTAACGATGGCCAGTTCGCCGCATAGCCACAGTCATAAATCACTTAGCAGGTTGATGCAAACAGTGATCTTAGCCTGTATTCCTGGACTTATCGCACAACTGTATTTTTTTGGTACGGGTGTATTGATCCAGCTAATTTTAGCGTTAGTCACGGTTAGTATCAGTGAAGCCATTATTATGCTTATTCGCAAGCGCCCTGTATGGCCTGCGCTTGGAGATGGCAGTGCATGGCTTACTGCGGTCTTATTAGCATTAAGTATTCCGCCACTCGCCCCATGGTGGGTTATTGTGATCGGTAGCTTTTTTGCCATCGTCATTGTTAAACAGCTCTATGGTGGCCTTGGTTTCAATTTATTTAACCCTGCCATGGCTGCATACGTGTTATTGCTTATTTCGTTCCCTGTGCAAATGACCACTTGGATGCCAGTTAGTGACTTACTGGCAAACCCAATTAGTCTTACTCAACAGCTTAGCGTTATTTTTAATGGCTTTACCAGTGCAGGTTTTAGTGTTGATCAACTTAGAGTTGGGGTTGATGGCGTAACAATGGCCACACCTTTGGATACCATCAAGACTGATATCGCTCATGGTTTAACCGTATCTGAAAGCATGCAAGCCGCTATTTTTAATAGTTGGCTAGGACAAGGTTGGGGCTGGGTAAATCTTGGCTTTTTAATCGGTGGCTTATACCTTATTAAAGCCAAAGTTATAAATTGGCATATCCCAGTTGGTGTACTTGCATCAATTGCTGTGTGCAGCGCAATTGGTTATATCGCAGCACCTGGTACTGAGCCTGGTGTGGTATTTCATTTATTTAGTGGTGCAACCATGTTAGGGGCCTTTTTCATAGCCACGGATCCGGTTTCGGCAGCTACCACTAATCGCGGCCGGTTAATTTACGGCGCATTGATTGGTTTATTAGTTTATTTGATCCGTACTTTTGGCGGTTACCCAGATGCCATGGCGTTTGCTGTGTTACTACTCAATATGGCCGTGCCACTGATAGACTATTACACTCAACCACGTACTTATGGCCATGGGGTGAATAAATGATTATTTCATCAATGACAAAAAATGGCGCTATTTTAGCCCTGTTTGCCCTGCTCACTACCGGTGCTGTTGGTATTATCCATAACCTCACGGCTGACAGTATTGCAGAGCAAGAGCGCAAACAACTTTCATTACAGCTGCAAGATGTACTCGCCCCTGATTTTTACGATAATACTCTTTATCAAGATTGTGCCATCATTGATGATCCACTACTTGGTAATAAACCACAAACCGTTTATCGTGCTCGCAAGGGTGGCCAACCTGTTGCTTTAGTAATGCGCCACGTGACGCCAAAAGGTTATAGCGGCGATATAAGTTTATTAACTGCCGTATTTGCAAACGGAGACGTTGCCGGAGTACGTGTTACTAAACACGAAGAAACGCCTGGTCTTGGTGATAAAGTAGAAATGAAAAAATCTCTTTGGATCACCTCATTTAAAAATAAAACTGTACTTGATGACGACGATACTCGCTGGGCTGTAAAAAAAGATGGCGGAGACTTTGATCAATTCACTGGCGCTACCATTACACCACGCGCCGTGGTTGGCTCAGTAAAACACGCTGTGTTATTCTCAAAAAACAATTTCGATGCGGTATTTAGTGCTGATAACGCATGCCAAGTAGGTGAGCCATGAGCCAATTAAAAGAACTGTTTAACGAAGGAATGTGGAAAAACAACCCTGCCCTCGTGCAATTACTCGGTTTGTGCCCACTACTGGCCGTAACATCAACGATAACCAATGCAATGGGCCTCGGTTTAGCCACTCTGCTGGTATTAGTTGGCTCGAACGTCACAATTTCTGCGGTGCGTAATTTCGTGCCAAAAGATATCCGCATTCCTGTATTTGTGATGTTTATCGCAGGCTTTGTAACCATAGTGCAGCTATTAATGAATGCCTATACGTTTGGCTTATATCAATCGCTGGGAATATTTATTCCACTGATAGTTACTAACTGCGCTATTATCGGCCGCGCTGAAGCGTATGCCTCTAAGAACCCGATTCATTTATCAGCGTTTGACGGTTTAATGATGGGCTCTGGCTTTATGGTAGTACTGGTTGTGCTTGGCGCAATGCGTGAGTTGATCGGCCAAGGTACCTTATTTGATGGCGCCGATTTACTACTGGGCCCATGGGCATCGGTTTTACGCATTGAAGTATTTAGTTTTGATAATCAATTTTTGCTCGCTATTTTACCACCCGGTGCATTTTTAGGTTTGGGCTTACTGATTGCTGCTAAAAATGTCATTGATGCGCAAATAAAAGCAAAACAAGTAGCACCACCAGTGGCCGAAAAAGGCCCACGAGCAAGGGTCACCAGTTTAACTTAAGGGGAAGCGCACAGTATTTACTGTGCGTTTAAGTTGCATGAATAAAGAAAAACGATACGAAATACTCTCTCGCTTGCGCGAGCAAAACCCACATCCAGAAACCGAGCTTGAATATTCAAGCCCGTTTGAACTGTTAGTTGCGGTAACGCTATCAGCACAAGCAACTGACGTTGGGGTAAATAAAGCCACCCGTAAGCTCTTTCCCGTCGCCAATACGCCGCAAGCAATTTTAGATTTAGGCCACGATAAACTTCGCGATTACATTAAAACCATCGGTTTGTTTAATTCTAAAGCTGCCAATGTGTACAAAATGTGCCAAATTTTAGTTGATAAGCACAACAGCGAAGTGCCTGAGAATCGTGAAGCCCTAGAAGCCCTACCCGGCGTTGGCCGTAAAACTGCCAATGTGGTACTCAACACCGCCTTCGGCTGGCCGACAATCGCGGTAGATACCCACATAGACCGCGTATCAAACCGCACTAAATTTGCTATGGGTAAGAACGTTGTTGAAGTAGAAAAAAAGCTATTAAAAGTTGTACCAGCAGAGTTTAAAGTAGATGTACATCACTGGCTCATTTTACATGGACGTTATACCTGTGTGGCGCGTAAGCCAAAGTGTGGCAGCTGTATAATTGAAGATTTATGTGAGTTTAAAGAAAAGACTGAGTAACTAATTTTTAATTGAAATATTAAGATAATCATACGATATGTGCCCTACGTATGATTATCTTAATTTGAAAACCTCAAATAAACGCTTAACCTTTAAACATTACCGGACATAAACTCTATACTCCCAAGGCGCCAACTTAAGGCTTGCGTCTTCAGTAAGCGTTGCCTTTTGTTTGCTAAATAGCTCTGTATATACTCCAGCTGTTTGTGGACCCATAAATTGAATATCTTGCTCTTTATCAGAAAAATTAATCACAACAAACACTTTATCTTTGGTATTTTCGCGGATAAAACTAAACACCTCTGTCGGATTAGTATTATAAATACGCTCCATTGTCGCGCCATATTCACCATGCCACAACGCACTATTTTGTTTCTGCAAAGCTAAGAGCTTCTGAATCAATGGCTTAAATTTATGTTCTTTCCATTCGATAGGATCTTTTTCAAAAAACTCAAGCCGCTTAATATTCCCAGCTTCAAGTCCATTATAAATTAATGGCATACCTTCACCGACAATAGACAATACGATTGCTGTCGCTACTTTTTCTTCGCTACCATAACGCTCAAACACGGTTCCTTCCCATGAATTAGCATCGTGATTTGAAACATACGTCATCCGATAGCTATTTTTCGGATACGCTCCCTCATTCCATGAATAGTATACAAACAATCTATTTAAATCAGCGTGACCACTTAAAATATCATGAATAGCTTCCTGCCAAGACCATGCATAAGTAGCATCAAAAGCTTTAGCATGTAAATCACGCATTTCCCATTCAGCTAACATAAAAACGGGCTTGATCGCGTCTAGCTCCGCCCTAACGTTTTCCCAAAAATCGAGAGGAACAAAACCAGCTACATCACATCGATAACCATCAATATTTACTTCTTTGACCCAATACTTCATTGCATCAGTCATGTATTCACGCATTTCTGGTACGTTATAATCAAAGTCGATTATGTCTGACCAATCCCACCACGGCGTAGGTTGAAAATTACCTTGCGAATTTTTTGTATACCAATTTGGATGCTTATGTCTTAATTCATTATCCCAAGCACTATGATTTGCTACCCAATCTAGAATAACGTACATACCTAATTCGTGAGCAGCGTTAACAAAGCTTTTTAAGTCATCTAAGGTACCAAACTCAGGATTAACACCGTAGTAATCTTTTACTGAATAAGGGCTACCCAGCGACCCTTTTCTGTTTTCTTCGCCAATCGGATGAATCGGCATTAACCAAAGAATATCGACGCCAAGTTCTTTTAATCGTGGTAGTTGATGCTCAGCGGCTGCAAATGTTCCTTCAGGTGTGAACTGTCGCGTATTAATTTGATAAAAACTTGCGTTCTTACTCCACTGAGGATGCGTTAACTTCACATATTCTTGTGGAACATAATTAGAGGAAATATTTGTTGTCTTAGTTTTTTTACTTATATTAGTGCAGGCACACAGCCCTAAAAATAGTAATATTATTGAAAGGTTTTTCATTTATAAAGCCCCTTAAACGATTAAGTTTTAACAATATGCGATGTAGTGAAATTATTTTCAACAAACTATTAACATGAATACGTATGTAAGTCTTAATGCCTATCTACGATAATTATCATTCGGTTGGCCTACCATCGCGGTAGATACCCACATAGACCGCGTATCAAACCGCACTAAATTTGCTATGGGTAAGAACGTTGTTGAAGTAGAAAAAAAGCTATTAAAAGTTGTTCCAGCAGAGTTTAAAGTAGATGTACATCACTGGCTTATTTTACATGGTCGTTATGTTTGTACAGCCCGCAAACCAAAATGTGGCAGTTGTATTATTGAAGATTTGTGCGAGTTCAAGGATAAAACTGAATAATGTTTATTCTTTTTTGAGCCAATAAGTAAACTTTAAATTTTTATCTTTGCTGTTGGTTTTTTGCATGCATTATTTAACTGCTAATGGCTAACAAATTACATTAAAATGACGGTATTCTTATTCAATTTTTAGTACTTCGATTTTAAGTAAAGAAAACAATAAATTTCCTAAAAAATGCTTGTACATAGCTTCTATTTCTTCTTTAGATATAGTTCCACCACGTATAAGGACTTCTTGCCGCTCAGCTGGCTCTTTTATGATAAACCCGGTAGAACTGAACCCATTTTTTTCATAAAACGCTTTGCGCTTAACTCTTTGTTGATAGTTTTCTGTCTTTTCATCAAGCTCCTCAATAGTGAGTACTATTCTTTTATTTGAATGCTTTTCATTCATAGAATCCATTACTTTGCTTCCGTAACCACTTGAGCGGAGCAATTCAGATATAGCAAAAAACTTTACACAGATAATTTGTTTATATTCTTTAGTGTAGAGAAAACCAACCCATTTATTATTATCATAAATAATATCAAAGCCATTTTTTCCATTCCTCATTCTGTATTTAACAAGCCATTCTGGTAGTCTGTGAACTTTTGGAAAAGCTTCGAAAAAAAGGTCTATAACTTTTGAATAGTTAAAATCATGTTTGTTAAGTGGGCGAAAAGTGATCATCATATTAACCCTGCAAGCCAATCAACAGTTAAGATAGTAGTAAAAACCTTTAATCCAATCAAACCGAAAAATATGAATATAAATGTAACTTTAATTTTTTTACTTTTTATATTATTCCAAGATAGAAGTTTTGCTTGAAATTCACTTTTTAGCTCATCAATATCCTCTTTCATACATAATTCCCTATCTCGTGCTGTAATTATATCAACTACAACACAGTTAATATGAGTTACCAAATTAACTTTGTAACTAAAAGTTCCGATGATGCCTAATGCAAACACATGATCTTTGCTCTTTAGGATTTCAACTACCAGCATTTTGAAAGCTAGTTACATCTTCCTTCCTTATATCTAAGTTGGCCAACCATTGCTGTAGATACGCATATATTCCGTGTATCAAACCGTACTAAGCTTGCTATGGGTAAAGACGTGGTCGCGGTTGAACAAAAGCTTGAAAAAGTGATCCCCAAAGAATTTAAAGTAGACGTACACCATTGGCTAATATTACATGGCCGTTATGTTTGCATAGCCCGCAAACTAAAATGAGGCAGCTGTATTATTGAAGACTTGTGTGAGTTTAAAGATAAAACTGAGTAGATATAGACCCAAACCTGTAGATAAAACACCTTCATTTTAAACGATTATTAATTATAAACCTCAATTATCAGGCTTATAAGAATAAGCTCAGTGATTAATTCGCATTCCAGTCTTTTTTTCTGTTTATTAAAGTAGGTGCCTAACTTTGGCACCTTTCATTTTCCATACCTTGTAAATCAATTTAAATAAAATCTGTTTATTCGTGATTTGGCGTAATTATTAGAATATTTTCAAAGTATTAATTTCACAAGCGTCAATCCTTTAGTTATGCTGTTGAGCATTATGAAATTTTATTGCGAGAATTCCTATGTTACCTATACTTCGTATCTTGTTAATCGAGCAAGACCCCGCCACCTTGCAAGAGCTTTCTACTAATCTGTCGAAAACCATCCCAAATTTTGAGCGAGATGATATTCATATCGATATTATTGAGCGTCTTGAGCTAAAACAAGCATTGGACATTGTAGAGGAAGATGGCGATATTCAGGCCGTAGTGCTTAGCTGGGATTTGCAAAATAAGGTTGGCGAGCGCACTTATAGTCGCTTTATCGAGCAGTTAAAGGGGATCCGCCTTGAGTTGCCTGTTTATGTTATTGGCGATGATACGAAAGGGCTAGAAATCGTTAATGAGTCGGAGGAGATTGAGTCTTTTTTCTTTAAAGATGAGGTGATTTCTGATCCTGAAGCAATTTTAGGCTATATGATCAACGATTTCGATGACCGCTCAGAAACCCCATTTTGGACGGCGTATCGCCGTTATGTTGGCGAAGCGAACGACTCTTGGCATACACCGGGACACAGCGGTGGCTCTAGCTTTAGAAATTCCCCTTATATCAAAGATTTTTATCAGTTTTATGGTCGTAATGTGTTCGTTGGCGATCTGTCGGTTTCAGTGGACTCTTTAGGTTCATTGTCAGATAGCACCAATACCATTGGCCGTGCGCAAGAGTCAGCAGCGGCGACGTTTGAGGTTAAGCATACCTATTTCGTTACCAATGGGTCGTCTACCTCAAATAAAATCATCTTGCAGACATTGCTGCGCAAGGGCGATAAAGTGATTATCGACCGCAATTGTCATAAATCTGTGCACTATGGCATTTTACAATCAGCGAGTTTACCTGTTTATTTGTCGAGTATTTTAAATCCAAAATATGGCATCTTCGCGCCGCCGTCGTTGGCCGACATTAAACAGGCGATAGAACAAAATACCGATGCGAAATTGCTAGTCCTCACCGGTTGTACTTACGATGGCCTACTGAGCGATCTGAAACAGGTGGTAGAGTTTGCCCATCAACATGGTATTAAAGTATTTATTGACGAAGCGTGGTTTGCTTACTCTCTGTTTCATCCAAGCCTACGATACTATTCCGCCATTCATGCTGGCGCTGACTACGTCACCCATTCAGCACATAAAGTGGTATCGGCGTTTTCTCAGGCGTCTTATATTCATGTTAACGATCCCGATTTTGATGCTGATTTCTTTCGCGAGATTTACAGTATTTACGCCAGTACATCGCCAAAATATCAGCTTATCGCATCGCTTGACGTGTGCCAAAAGCAGTTAGAGATGGAAGGCTATAAGTTACTCAATGCTTTGTTGAACCATGTGGAAGAATTTAAACAACAGATGGCTTCACTCAAACAAATTAAAGTACTAGGTAAGCAAGACTTTATGGAAATATTTCCGCACTTTAGTGGTGATAACATGGGTCACGATCCGCTAAAAATTCTCATCGATATTAGCGAATTACCTTATTCATTAAAGGATATTCATAAATACCTGCTGGATGAAATTGGCCTAGAAATAGAGAAGTACACTCACAGCACCATCTTAGTGTTACTGACGCTTGGCGGCACGCGCTCAAAAATAATTCGTCTTTATAATGCGCTCAAAAAACTCGACAGCGGTAAAGTGAAGTTGTCAAAATCGACGCGACGATCTCGCTTGCCTGAGAATCTACCAGCAATAGACTTAGCGTGTATTCCAAGCGATGCCTTTTATGGCGAGCGTGAATCTGTGCCTATCGGTAAAAGTAACAACCGTATTTGTGCCGGTTTAGTCACCCCCTATCCACCAGGTATTCCTCTTTTGGTGCCGGGACAGCATATTACTGAGGAACATATAGAGTACCTTAAAGAGTTAGCAGGACAAGGTTTGACGATTCAAGGGAGTTTTGATGGTGAAATCTATGTTCTTAAGGGCAAAGTTCAAAAGTAAAAATATACTTTAATACAGTCGAACTCCTTATAACGAAACAGCAATGTCACACGATATTGCTGTTTAGTGCGTTATAATTCTAGGCCACGTTAATAGAACTTGGTGTGCTAAGCTAATGTTAATATTAGGTAATATCACGTCAGAATTTAAAGATAAGACAGAGTAAATAATACGAAGTATAGTAGATTAAAGAACTGACCCTGACACTACAAAAATAAATGAAGCGGATGCGTAATAATGCTAGTTAAGAACAAAAAAACGCTTACTTTAATGCGCATTGCTGCATTTATTGTCACCATCATGAGCATATACTTTTTTGCCCCTTGGCAGTTTGCTTTATATTACTTGCAACCGCTACCGGCGACGATCAAAGAACAAACACAAGAGGCTATTGAACAAGGAGTCGATGGCATTATTGTGTATATTCATAGACAAGGACAGCAACCTGAATCTTTTGCAAACGGTTGGCATAATCGAGATCAAAAAATCCCCGCTTATGCTACTGCTTTGTTTAAGATTGGCAGTATCCGTAAGCTGTATGATGCATCAGCCTTAACAAAACTTGCCTCTGCTGGACTAATTGATGTAGATAAAACACTGGCTGATTATCTTCCATCGTTAATTGGACGCATTGAAAATGCAGATAAGATAACACTACGAATGATGGTAAAGCACAGAAGTGGCATACCCAATTACACAGACACTGATCATTTTGATTGGTCAATCACCTACCCCGACCCGCTTGCATTAGTACTCGATACTCCCGCTGATTTTAGCCCTGATGCTGATTACGGCTATTCTAATACTAATTATTTGTTGCTGCGGAAAATCATGTCTAATGTGCTGGGTTATGACCATAACCAATTTATTAAAAACGAGATTTTAACGCCATTGGGCTTAACGAATACCTTCGAGTCTGTAAATGAGATAAATTTAGCGCTATTAATGAGTGGCTATTATGTTGGCTACGAAAATGATTTTAAAGCACTTGATCAAGGGTATGTGGCAACAGCACAAGATGTGGGCGACTTTATTGTGGCATTAAATAATGGCACATTTTTTAGTGAACAAGAGCAAGCTTTGTACGCATCACTCTATAAATATGAGCACACAGGTTGGGTATTAGGGTATTCAAGCATTGCTCGTTATTATAAAGATATCGATACAGTCGTTGTGCAGTTTATAAATACTAATGGCAATGATACTGTGTTGCTCACAGAAATAATTTATAATCGGATTATTGATATTTTAACAGCGCAGCAGTAGTTACAGAGTAGCTGCGTTATCAAAAATTTATGTGAATTTTAAAGAGGGTTTAAATGCGTTTATTACACACCATGTTACGGGTTGCTGATCTAGATAAATCAATTGCGTTTTATACTCAAGTACTCGGCATGAAAGAGTTACGCCGTGCTGATAACGAAGAGTATCGCTATACCCTAGCCTTCGTAGGCTATGGCGATGAAAAAGACACAGCAGTACTTGAGCTGACCTATAACTGGGATACCGACAGCTATGATTTAGGCAATGCCTATGGTCATATCGCGATTGAGTTTGATGATATCTATAAAGCCTGTGCTGATATCAAGGCCGCTGGCGGCAATGTTAGCCGTGAGCCAGGACCTGTTAAAGGCGGCACAACAGAAATTGCTTTTGTAAAAGATCCAGATGGCTACTCAATTGAATTAATTCAGAAGAAAGAAAATATGAGTAAATTTTAGCAAATATATGTAATAGGTTTGCTAATCCGCTTTTTATTTATTTAAGCTCAACTCTGATACGATATTAAAAAAGGTGCTGTATGCACCTTTTTATCGTAATTGACTGTCTTTACTGCCACGTCGGTTAAACCCTTTAGAAAGCGTGCCTTTACCTTCTAGTTCAGCTTGGCAACTTACACAATACTTCACACCAGGTAACGCGAGCCTTCGTGCTTGTAGTATTGGTTCATCACATTCTTCACATAGCTCGGCACTAGCTCCAGAAACTAAATTACTTCTAGCATATTGCACAGCATCATTAACGCTGGCATCAATTTGATCTTGAATTGCACCCTCTCGTGCCCATCCACTTGCCATATAACCTCCTATTTATTTGGACGTTTATATGTACGCTAACATAGATGAAGTTTATTTAAGCTGAATATAAGAAAGGGAAAGATACTAATAAAATTTAGGAATTATTATATAAAAGATTTAATTTTTAGATTTTAACTTGGATGAATAATTCTGAAGTAACTATAGAAATGCAGTTAAACTGATGTTACAGGCTTTTTAATAAAAGCTATCTTACTAATAAATAGTAAGTTTCGTCCCAAGAGATTAGTACTCTTGTTAACGTTGTGTATAGAGAGTGCGGTGTCACACTTTCTTGCACATTACTTAAAAAAAGTAAATGGCGTCCCCAAGGGGATTCGAACCCCTGTTACCGCCGTGAAAGGGCGGTGTCCTAGGCCTCTAGACGATGGGGACACAGAATATGTGTCACTAGGACAACTGAATGGTTTAACTCGTTTTAGGCGAGCTGCTTAATAACACTGCACTTCCCTATTTAAAATAAGTAAGTGGCGTCCCCAAGAGATTAGTACTCTTGTTAACGTCGTGCATAGATAGTGCGGTGTCACACTGCTTTATACATTACTTAAAATAAGTAAGTGGCGTCCCCAAGGGGATTCGAACCCCTGTTACCGCCGTGAAAGGGCGGTGTCCTAGGCCTCTAGACGATGGGGACACAGAATATGTGTCACTAGGACGACTGAATAGTTTAACTCGTTTCAGGCGAGCTGCTTCATAACACTGCACTGACTATGAAAATAGTAAGTGGCGTCCCCAAGGGGATTCGAACCCCTGTTACCGCCGTGAAAGGGCGGTGTCCTAGGCCTCTAGACGATGGGGACACAGAATATGTGTCACTAGGACAACTGAATGGTTTAACTCGTTTCAGGCGAGCTGCTTAATAACACTGCACTGACTATGAAAATAGTAAGTGGCGTCCCCAAGGGGATTCGAACCCCTGTTACCGCCGTGAAAGGGCGGTGTCCTAGGCCTCTAGACGATGGGGACACATAAATGTGTCACTAGGACAACTGAATGGTTTAACTCGTTTCAGGCGAGCTATCTTAATAACACTACACCTACTATAGAAATAGTAAGTGGCGTCCCCAAGGGGATTCGAACCCCTGTTACCGCCGTGAAAGGGCGGTGTCCTAGGCCTCTAGACGATGGGGACACATAAATGTATCACTAGGACAATTGATTAGTTATGCTCACATCCTGAGCTGATTAAGGTAATTGCGATTAAGTACAAATTAAGACTCGAGCTTAACTTGTTCGCTATTTTCTCGGTTTACCCGCCTTTAACTTATAAAAGTTAAGTGGCGTCCCCAAGGGGATTCGAACCCCTGTTACCGCCGTGAAAGGGCGGTGTCCTAGGCCTCTAGACGATGGGGACACAGAAAACTGCTACCCTAGGACAAACACTTTAATAAATTGGTGGAGCTATGCGGGATCGAACCGCAGACCTCTTCACTGCCAGCGAAGCGCTCTCCCAGCTGAGCTATAGCCCCAATTTATTTTGCTAAACACTTGCGCAGTTAAACCGTGCTGTGTATCGCTGAGTGCGGGGCGCATTCTATGCAGCCACCAAAATAATGTCAACATTTTTTTCAGTAACTTTCTTTAAACGGTTTAATTTTCAACAAACTGAATAATGAATAAACCGCGACGCTCAAAATACATGCAAGGGAGCTGTTTCAAAACAAAAATTAGGATTGAAAGGCGCACAATATAGATTAACTAAGGTGAAATATACTCTAAAACATCAAAACAATAAGGTATACATTTATATGCAAAATAAAGTCGGAGTGTTTTCTTGTTTTTCATAACAACGTTTTCATCACCAAGTAAAACGAATTTAAGATGAACATACGAGCAATTAACTGTAACGCCCCCGCTCTATTGTCAGTTATTTATATGATCACAGAGGCTCCATTAGTTACAGTCGGTGTTTTATATCAATCGTATTTAACTAACGGTATTTGGATTTTGCAATGCGATTGACTGTAACCTCCTCCTTCATGATTAAAAAACAAATCCGCTTTTGACTAACAGGCACCACTAGCTATTGAAGTGTTGCATTAAATAATGAGTAAATTGATTGCACATATAGATTGAATGTAAGTAAATTGGCTATAAAACAATCTCAATCTTACTGCATTGATTATAAAACCTGCATCTAAAACATTTTTCCTCATTCAAGTGTTGACACATTTACAACTCTATCTATAATAGCGCCCCACAACAACGCAGCAATGAGTTGTTGTTTAGATGTGAGATTAGCTCAGTTCTAAGAAAAGAGAGCATCACCGCTATTTACAAGTAACGGCGAGGTTCACTGGTTAAAGTCCAGTACTATTTATTTTAATAGTAGCGTTTTAATTTATATGTGGGTGATTAGCTCAGTTGGGAGAGCATCGCCCTTACAAGGCGAGGGTCACTGGTTCAAGTCCAGTATCACCCACC
>NZ_JACJDT010000051.1:0-1197 GCF_014163675.1 Pseudoalteromonas sp. SR44-5 | reverse complement strand
TCCAGTACTATTTATTTTAATAGTAGCGTTTTAATTTATATGTGGGTGATTAGCTCAGTTGGGAGAGCATCGCCCTTACAAGGCGAGGGTCACTGGTTCAAGTCCAGTATCACCCACCACATATAAAACCTGTTATTATATTAGTAGTTGCATGTTTTAAATTTGTAATATGGGTCACAAGCTCAGTTACAAGAAAAGAGAGCATCACCGCTATTTACAACTAACGGCGAGGTTCACTGGTTAAAATCCAGTACTATTTATTTTAATAGTAGCGTTTTAAATTTGTAATATGGGTCGTTAGCTCAGTTGGGAGAGCATCGCCCTTACAAGGCGAGGGTCACTGGTTCAAGTCCAGTACGACCCACCATTCTTAGAATGGTGCATATTACATGATATCTAAATGGGTGATTAGCTCAGTTGGGAGAGCATCGCCCTTACAAGGCGAGGGTCACTGGTTCAAGTCCAGTATCACCCACCATTTAGATATAAAACTTTACGGGTCGTTAGCTCAGTTGGGAGAGCATCGCCCTTACAAGGCGAGGGTCACTGGTTCAAGTCCAGTACGACCCACCATTTATAAAATGGTTATCGTAAAGTTTAGTAATTGATTATATGGGGTCGTTAGCTCAGTTGGGAGAGCATCGCCCTTACAAGGCGAGGGTCACTGGTTCAAGTCCAGTACGACCCACCATTTAATCAAAATTATATGTGGGTGATTAGCTCAGTTGGGAGAGCATCGCCCTTACAAGGCGAGGGTCACTGGTTCAAGTCCAGTATCACCCACCACATATAAAACCTTTTAAAACCCTCAATCAAACCTTACGTTATATTCTTTAATCGATAATTAGCTCAGCTGAAAAGAAAGAGCATCGCCACCCTTCACAAATAATGGCGAGGATCACTGGTTCAAGTCCAGTATCACCCACCACATATAAAACCTCTTAATATCATCAATCAAACCTTACGTTATATTCTTTAATCGATAATTAGCTCAGTTGAAAAAAAGAGCATCGCCACCCTTCACAAATAATGGCGAGGGTCACTGGTACAAGTCCAGAATCACCCACCACATATAATACCAATCTGCATAAAGATTAAGTCAATTTTATCCAGTCTCTAGAGCATATGCTTTTAACCGTATCAGGAACAGAAATGAATTTATTCCACGCTTGCGAAACCTGTTCGACTATTTCTTCA